>CAMPGG010000314.1 GCA_946885335.1 uncultured Chitinophagaceae bacterium | reverse complement strand
GCAGGAATGCCATTGGGTTTATATGCAGAAGTGATCTTGTACTTTAAGGAATTTGGTTCTACGGGTTCATCAATCAATACTGTGAAAGGATAATTCCTCTTTTCAATAAAGTTTTTAACTCTTGGTAACCGGTCTTTTTCTTTTTCATCCACTGCAATGAAAAGGAATGCAACCCCGGGATGTTTTTCCACCATGGACTGCATAGCAGGAAAAGATGCAATGCAGGGCTTGCACCAGGTGGCCCAGAGATCCAGCACCACAATTTTTCCGGCATAATCCGCCAGGCTCACCCGCTTGCCATCAATATCGTTTAAGGTAAATGCCGGCGCGGTTTCGTTCAGCATTTTTTGTTTCAGCTCACCAATCATTGATGCCTGTACACTCTTATGCAAACTGTCTAAATATGCACCCAGGTTTTCATCGCTGCCTTTATCAGCAATATAAATAGTTTGCAACTGGTGCAGCATTTCTTTATTCAATCTTCCACGCCTGGCCATCCGTAACAACAGATCCCTGGCTTCTTCTTTTTTTCCTGTTAATTCAAGCAGTTTTGCATAACGGGAAACTGAAGCCGGCATTCCTTCTTCGGGTTTGCCATTAAAAGCCATTTGCTGGTATTTTAATGCTTCATCATATTGCTTAAGGGCGAACAAAGATTGCGCATAGGTATCATAGTAAGGATATTGGGCGAAATCCATAAATCGCTGCCAGTCCGCTTTGGAAAAATCTTTTGGTTTGGCGGTGGTATCATCTTTAAATGAGTGGTAAAGTTCCAGCGTTCTTTTAGAAATCTTGTTTGCATATTCAGCATCCAGGTTTTCATTCAGCATCTGGCTTGCTGCCATATTTAAGAAAGATGTTTGATTGAATTTGTTCTGTATTTTATCTATATATTTTTCAAATTGTTTGTAGTCGTTATGTAATGCAAAATTTATCGCCGCTGTTCCAAATAACACATCCAGCGTTTCAGCATCTTTCATTTTATCCAACTGGTGGTCTTTGATTATTTTGTTCACCAGGATGACTGTTTTAGCAGGATCTTTTTCTTTGGCCAGCTTTTGTATAGCACTGTCCAACGCAGATGGCTGTTGTGCAACCACTGGGAAGGCTGTCCATAATAATATAAGGAGATAAAGGAATTTCACTTTCATACTATTTCTTTTTTGGATTCCCCGGTTTACCGGCCAAATGGATTTATAATTTGATCATGCTAAGGAGAAACAATACCCGCCTGCTTTCAAATTTACTAAATAGTTTTTAGGCGGAAGGACGGATGAAAATGCAAAATGAAAAAAGCAAAATGAAAAATCTGAAATAGTAATCCTAACCTGTGAAGTATTAGCAATCACATGAATTTTAACTTTTAACTTTTAACTTTTGACTTTTGAATTTATTTAATCCGCTGGCAATAAAACTTTAAAACTTGATCCCTGTCCCGGCTGCGATTCTGCCCAGGTATATCCGTGATGATTCTCTATTACTTTGCGAACAATGGAAAGCCCGATACCCGTACCCCTGTATTCTGCCAGGCCATGTAAACGGGTGAATACATTAAAGATCCGTTCGGCATCAGCTTGTTCAAATCCAATTCCATTGTCTTTGATGTGTACCAGGTAAAAAGATTTTTCCTGTTCATCAGCTGCAAGAGATAATGCTGTTTGTTTGCCCAAAACTTTTTCAAAATGAATATTCACCACCGGCGATTTTCCGGGTTGATTATATTTTAAAGCATTGCTTATCAAATTTTGAAATGCCTGTTGCAGCTGGCGATGATGACCCTGCAGTGTAAAGAGTTTTTCAACATTGATCACTGCGCCTTTATCTTCAATTTCCAGGTCAAGATCTTCCAACACCAGGTCAATCAACTGGTTCATATTCACTTCTTCAAAAGTTTTTGGACGAATGCTGATCTGGGAGTAAGATAGCAGGTCATCAATCAGCGAACCCATTCTTATGGATGCAGCTTCCATCCGTTCAAAATATTTGGATTCAACATCGGTCATGCGTTCTTTCATACTTTCCCTGATACGATCACCAAAAAAATGGATCTTGCGTATGGGTTCTTTCAGGTCATGCGAAGCGGCATAGGCAAATTCTTGCAGGTTGGTATTGGAGCGACTCAGTTCTTCTACTGTTCTTTCCAGTTCCCTGGTTCTTTCTGCCACCTTTTGTTGCAATTGAATTTCACTCAGCTTCAATCCTTCTTCCGCCAGTTTCTGTTCGTGAATGTCAAAACCCACACCCATATAACCGTTAAAATCTCCATTGGGTAAATAGCGGGGATTGCCTTTGAATGCATGCCAGCGAAACTCACCATCAAAACGTTTTACACGGATAGCCGGGATAAAATAAGAAGTCTGGTTTTGAAATGCCGGTGTGTAATACGACATCACCACGGGCACATCATCAGGATGAAGAATTCCATCCCAGGCTCTTCCTTTGGCTTCTTCCATCGACTGACCTGTGTACTGCAGCCATGTTTTGTTCCAGTATTCAACCGGTGCATCGGGATTGGCATCAATCATAAAAACAAACATGGGGCTTTCATCCGCAAGTTTGCGAAAACGCTGTTCACTTTCCCTGACTTGTCGTTCCGAGTTTTTTTGTTCGGTAATATTGGTAAACAACAAAGCCACTTTATTGGAGTTTTCATTCCCAAGCCGGAATGCATTTACATCAAACCACCTGCCCATCACTTCCGAGCCTTCCGTAAATCGTATACTCTTACCCGTTAGAGCCACCTTTCCATAAATATCAAACCAATGAGATTCCAGGTCTGGTAGTAATTCACGGGCGGTTTTTCCAATGGCATTGGTTAAACCCGTTAGTGTTTCAAAAACAGGATTGGTTTCTACAAACCGGTAATCGTAAGGTTTGCTTTGGTCATCGAATAACATTTCAATTACACTAAAACCCTGGTCCATCGAATCAAACAGGCTGCGGTATTTTGATTCGCTTTCTTCCAGTTTCTTTTTAGCAAGTACCTGCGTGGTAACATCGTGCCCCACACTGATTACACCGCTTGCTTTTTTACCAGTTTCATTCTCATAAAAAGGTTTATAAACAAAGTCAAAATACAGCACTTCTTCATTTCCATTGCGGTTCAGGGTAATCGGGTATTCATAAGCGTAATAGGGTACACCGGATTGTCGTACATTTTCTAACAAGGAAATAAATCCCTGTTCCTCCAATTCGGGAATAGCCTGTAATAATGGCTTACCAATAACTTCAGGAGTACGTCCCCACACAGACAGTAATCCTTCATTGGCCATTTCAATATTGTAATCATCACCTTTTAATAAACCGATGATAACGGGTGCATTCATAAAAAAATGATAGGCCGATTCATTATTTGACAGTTCCTTTTTTGATGTGCCAGTTTGATTGTTGATAATTTCTTCAACGGAATGAATAATAAAATCTGCATCATCATTGTTTGTGATGACAGGTTTATTTTGAACGTTCCAGTTTTTTTTCACAAGTTCCCCTTCCTCATTTTTTATTTCAGCCTGGAACGAAAAATGATTGGCTGTTTTATTTTGTAATACCTGGGCAAAAGAAGCAAGCATACCATCTTTTGCAGATTCGCCTGCATTCATGTAAATAATGGGAAAAACTTCCGGAAAACTTTTGCCGGTGATGGCCTCTTTTTTTAAACCGATAACATTTAAATATTGGGCGGTAACAGATAAAATGGTGTACCTGGGCGCATCATTTTTAAGCAGGATGCCATTACCTGGAAATGCATTAAAAATAGCCGGGTAAACTTCACCGGTGGCCGGTGAAATGGAAGTAAAATTATTTTGCATATACGATGTTGATGAAGGTATGCATTATCCATAATTTAAAAAGTTTTGCATACAAAACCCTTTTTTATTTTCACCTGTTTAACATCTTTTTATAGAAGAAGGCCATATATGATGAACATATTGATAATGGGTAAAATACAATGGTGAATGATAAACTAACCTCCTGAATTAGTTAACATTAATAAATTAATCCTTGGACGATCATTTTCAGTTCAAAGCCATTAATACTATAAAACTTTCCTGATCATAGAAATCGATAGAATGAAGTTTGTTACGGAAATGATTTGAATGCTAGGAAATGAATTGTAATTCATGGTTTTTACATAGCATTTGTTGCGATGTACATC
>CAMPGG010000313.1 GCA_946885335.1 uncultured Chitinophagaceae bacterium | reverse complement strand
ATAGATGCGGAAAAATTAAAAACACATTTGCATCTATTCATCAGTGAAGTGGCACCGGTAGCGGAAGAAGCCGGGATCAAACTGGCCATACATCCTGATGACCCGCCCTACTCTATTTTGGGTTTACCCCGGATCATGAGCACAGAACAGGATGCCAAAGCATTACTGGATGCCGTTCCTGTTGAAGCCAATGGTTTATGTTTTTGTACAGGATCATTTGGCGCCAGGCCAGATAACGATTTAACGGGCATGGTTAACCGATTAGGCAACCGCATTCATTTTCTGCATTTACGCAGCACCAAAAGAGATGCGGAAGGAAACTTTTATGAAGCCTCGCATTTGGATGGCGATGTCGACATGTATGCTGTCATCAAAGAGATCGTTCAGCTGATGCAAAAAAGAAATTTTTCTCTTCCCATGCGGCCAGACCATGGTCACCAGATGCTGGATGACCTGGAGAAGACCACTTACCCGGGCTATAGTGCCATCGGCAGGTTAAAAGGGTTGGCTGAGATCCGGGGAATGGAATCAGCCATTGCAAGGTCAATGCGTTTGAAGGATTAAGAAGTTTACAACTCCACTTTACAGGTTTAACAAATTGGTTTAACATATTGAGCCATGTGGTTGTTGTAACTTTAATCTGTTATCAACCAAAGCCTTTTATGCAAAAAGAATTCTTTGAACATATTTATCTAAAACAGCAGTTGGTAGAACCGGTACCGTCCAATGACCTGATAGCCGGCTGGGCCATGGATCTCATTTGCCTGTTATACCCGGAAAAATCGGATAGAAAACATATTTCTCCGGGAGAAATTGAACTTCAATTCAAACAACTGGAAAATAAACTGACTAATATTTTAAATGCTACAAAAGCATGCAGTGATTGTAACAATGAAGCTATAGCCTTTCAGTGTTTTGAAAGAATTCCAAATCTTTATCGATTACTTAATACAGATATCCAGGCAATGGTAGAAGGTGATCCGGCGGCCCGTTCAGCATTTGAAGTGGTGAGAGCATACCCTGGTTTCCTGGCCATTTCATTTTACAGGATGGCACATGCACTCTATAAATTAGATGTTCCGGTATTGCCCAGGATACTGACTGAATATGCTCATTCAAAAACGGGTATTGATATTCATCCCGGGGCGGAGATCGGTGAATATTTTTTTATTGATCACGGAACTGGCGTTGTTATTGGTGAAACAACAGTCATTGGCAATCATGTAAAATTATACCAGGGTGTAACGCTTGGCGCTTTGAGTGTTGAAAAGAATATGGCTAATATCAAAAGGCACCCAACAGTGGAGGACCATGTTATCATTTATTCGGGTGCCACTATTTTAGGTGGCGATACGATTATCGGCCATCATAGTATTATTGGTGGAAATGTTTGGCTGACCCGCAGTGTACCACCCCGTTCAAAAGTTTATCATAACCCCGAGATCACCGTAATGGAAGGTGTGATCATTTCCTGACAAATAAATAAATGTATGGCTAGCATTATAGACCTGGTAGGTAATACACCTTTAGTGGAGATCAACCGGTTAAACCCAAATCCCGCAGTAAAAATTTTTGCAAAACTGGAAGGCGACAACCCGGGCGGAAGTGTAAAAGATCGCCCGGCATTGAATATGATCCGCAGTGCATTGGAAAGAGGTGAGATCAATTCAAATACAAAATTAATTGAAGCAACCAGTGGTAATACCGGAATAGCTTTGGCTATGATCGCCCGTTTATTTGACCTGGAAATTGAACTGGTGATGCCTAATACATCTACCAGGGAACGCACTTTAACTATGGAGGCTTTTGGAGCAAAAGTCACCTTGCTTGACAGCATAGAAATTTGTCGTGATTATGCAGAAGAAAAAGCCGCCACTGGTGAGTACTTTATTTTAAACCAGTTTTCGAATCCTGACAATTACCTGGCACATTATAAAACAACGGCACCTGAAATCTGGAAAGATACCAATGGCTCAATCACTCATTTTGTAAGCTCCATGGGAACAACGGGAACCATCATGGGCACTTCGATGTTCATGAAAGAAAAAAATAAGGATATACAGATCATCGGTTGCCAGCCGACAGAAGAATCTTCCATTCCAGGTATTCGACGCTGGCCAAAAGAATATTTACCAAAAATATTTGATCCTTCCCGTGTTGACCGGATCATTGATGTATCCCAGCAGGAAGCAACCGTAATGGCACGGCAACTGGCCAAAACAGAAGGCATCTTCGCCGGCATGAGCAGTGGCGGGGCCGCATCCGCGGCATTCAGGTTAGCTGCTGAATTAGACAGCGGTACAATTGTTTTTATTGTTTGCGACCGTGGTGACCGTTACCTGAGCAGCGACCTGTTTGGTTGATTATTGCATTACTTCTTCAATCACTTTTCCGGTGGTACCATTTGGCATTTGAATCTGCAATAAAGCGGCTAGTGTTGGCGCCACATCATTCATATAAACTTCGCGGTAAGATTTTCCTGGTTTGATATTCCATCCGTAAAATATCAATGGAATATGACTGTCATAAGGACTCCATGATCCATGCGTGGTTCCTGTATTTCCATACGCATCAATTACACCAGGATTAAGGATGTATTGCACATCACCATTTCTCGTTGGGTGGTACCCGTTAGAGATCATTTCTTTCAATTTTCCAGGCAAAGGAATATTACCAATATCATTGATCGCGAAAACCTGTGCTACCTGTGGCATCACTTCCATATATTGAATAACTTCCTTAGCCAGTGCATTTTTATCTAATCCAAATTCCCTGATCTTCTGGTGATCAAAATGTACCTGGTAATTATACAGGCTGGTAACCAGGTCATCCTGTTTGAATTTTAATTTCAACATGTCATTCAAACCTTTGAAAACCTGGGAACCGAAAAACTGTCCGCCTGCTAATTTATTTTCCTTTAAAAATCCGGGTACATGAGAAACACCGTGATCCGCTGATAAAAAAACAAGGTATTGCCCCTTACCGATTTTTTGATCCAGGTGCGTTAAAAAATCACCCAGGTCCTTGTCAAAACGCAGGTACATATCTTCTGTTTCCATTGAATTAGGCCCAAACGAATGACCGATATAATCAGGTGAAGAAAAACTTACTGCTAAAAAATCAGTGATGTTATCTGCACCCAACTGTTCCCCGTCAATAGCCGCTTTAGCCATTTCAATCGTTAAAGCATTTCCATGAGGTGTGCTGGCAATGGCGCCAAAATTTTTATCGGTGAATTTTTTAAGATCATAGGGAAATCCTTTTTGGTCGGCTCCCAGGGGTTTTGATTCATAAACTTTTTCATCGGCAGTGCTTTGTACATAAGAAGCAGCCGGGTATAAAAGATTCCAGTTTTGCTGGTAATATTGATTAACCAATTTTCTTTCATTAAATTTTTTCACCCAGCCAGGAAGATCATTCATATAATAAGTGGAGGTAATAAAATTACCATCGCTTGAATTATACCAATAAGCACCATTGGCGGAATGACCTGCAGGCAAAATCCCTCCCCTGTCTTTAATGGCAATTCCAATGACTTTACTCCTGAAATTTGTAGCCATCCTAAGTTCATCACAAATGGTTGAAGCCAGCAAATTTTTGGGTGATTGTTTTCCTTTATCACTATTCAGGCTTCCAACTGTTTGCACAGAATCATCTTCGGTACAATATACTGACCGGTTTAAATTTTTATCCCACCAGCCATTTCCGGTAATACCATGAATTGCTGGTGTGGTGCCTGTATATAAAGTTGCATGTCCGCAGGCAGTTACAGTTGGTGTATAAGGAATAAAAGCATTTTCAAAACTATAACCCTGTCCTAATAATTTTTTAAAACCACCATCTTCTTTATAACGGTCATGGTAACGGTATAAGAAGTCCCAGCGCATCTGGTCAATGACAATACCTACGACCAATTTGGGTTTAGCCGTTTGCGTTGTCTGAGCATCTCCTGTCAAAAAACTAAAAAAGAAGGCTGCAAGTAATAAAGTCAATTTTGTCATCAATATTATTTTTTACAAATGTATTGAATAGGTAGTTGTTCTTGTTTTCTTAATCGTTAAATGAAATGGGATAAGAGATAATCCTTAACGAAGCACTGTTAGCAATGTAGGAACTTTTTAAAACATTTTTTACAAAACATTACCGTTGCGGTTTTCAAATCATCATGTGAA
>CAMPGG010000312.1 GCA_946885335.1 uncultured Chitinophagaceae bacterium | reverse complement strand
TCATCCCAGGAAACTTTTACTCTTTGGGTGATGATTGAATCTATCGATTTTCCAACGTAATCGGGCTGTATAGGAAACTGGCGGCTGAACCTGCGATCGATCAAAACACATAATTCTACCCTGGCAGGACGACCATAATCCAATAGCGCATCCAATGCGGAACGGATAGTGCGGCCGGTGTACAAAACATCATCTATCAAAACAACATTTTTATCTTCTATGCTGAATGGTATATCTGTTTGATTAGCCACATGTAATTCAGAGCGGATATCATCCCGGTAAAAAGTGATATCCAGTTTACCATAAGGCACTTCATCACCCGGCAACTGGTTTTGGACTTCTTTTACCAGCCTGTCTGATAAATAAACACCACGAGGTTGAATGCCGATCAGGACAGTGTTCTTCAATTGGTCATGATTTTCTAAAACCTGGTGCGCCAATCGCCTGATGGTAATGGCAAGTTGTGATCCTGATAAAATAATTTTCATGTATTAATTATTATTGTTTTTAGTCACAAGAATTTGATGATGTTTTTATTGTAATAATAGTATCATCAAAATTCGTTCGCCTGTAATCATTCTTATTGGTGACTAAAAAATGCCAAAGCTTCAAGCTGATTTTTTTATAAAAATAATGGTTTCTGAAATCAGGAGGCATGAAAACAACAAAAGGCCCGAAAACAGGCCTTTTGTTTGAAGTTGTATATACTTAATTACCTTTTGTGTGCTGGATCAAACATGTAAAACAAGCTGATTTGAAAAACACTATTCTTTACATCTGAATTATTTTCGCTGATATCTGTTAAACCCAGGTTATAACGGCCACCCACACCTATTTGAGACTTGCTTAAATAATTTAAACCAAAGCCCCATGAAACATCAGTGCTTTTTATAACATCTTTCAAATCATCTTCAACATCACCTGCTTCAGCTTTTGCATTAACCAACAAGCCTAATTGCGGACCGGTTTCCAACCTGAATCCATTATCGAACATGTATTGAACCATTACCGGAACATTTACATAATCCAGTTTCCATTTTACATCAGAATTGTCAATATCACCAAAACCCTGGGCTGAGTAAAGTAATTCAGGTTGAATGGCCCAATTCCTGTTTAAATGTATATGTGCAACACCTCCGGCATGCAAGCCTAATCGTGATTCCAGGTCTGCATCATTATCAATTCTTAAATTCGCAATGTTTAATCCCCCTTTCAAACCAAATGTTACTGGTTGTTGTGCATTTATTGCTGTTACAGCAAATAACGCGATCATCCCGACAAATACTTTTTTCATAAGTTTTATTTTAATTGTTTTTTTGATGGAATCAGCCATTGATGAATTAAACAGTGCTTATCAACTGGCTCATTTCATAATACAGATTTAAATTCAAAAGCGCCTATGCAAAGATGTTGCCTTGTTAAACCGGTGTTGATAGTCAATGTCGTTAACATTTTCTTATGCTATTTAGGGGATTGTTATACACAATACGTATAAAACTGACTTTATGTACATTATAAATGGGTAAAATAAATATCCAGTATAGATCAATAAAAAAGGCCGCCCAAAAAGAGCGGCCTGTGAAGTTTTAAATTTAAAAATTTAAAAACCAAATCCAACAGTAATACCGGTTCTGATACCAAAACCGTTCATACCAAATGACAGGTCATAAGTATCTTCATCCGTATCAGATTTGAATTTTGCATTGCTGAATGAAGGGCCGGCAAAAATGTCCAGGACAAAACCGCTGTTCCACATTTTTTGCCATCCGATAGTTGCACCACCACCGATTGAGCTAAAAGTTGTTTTGTCATCCGTTTCCTTATCAGTTAAAGAAAAGTTCTGATAACGGGCAAAAGGTGCAGCATACACACCATTCAATGCTTCTTTTGCACCGGCAAAATAAAAGCGATATTCAGGCGTAATTCCAAATCCAGAATATTTTAATCCGCTAATGCCAACACCGGAATAAAAAGCACCGAGTTGAACGGATTGATTTGCATTGACTGCTCTTTCATAGGATACATTACCTGTAGCGAACGCCAGGGATAATGGATTTAATTTTACTGCATTCTGATTAACAGCTTGTGCATTGATCTGCGAAACTGCTAATAACATAGAAGCAGCAAACAGGATTCTTTTCATAATCTTGGTTTAAGGGGTTAAAAGGTTAAGGGGTTAAATGTTTTAAAATGAGCGACTAAGATAATAGACGATATTATCATGTGCAATAGGATAAATACGAATTGAGGGTTTTCATGTATCAACCGGTCATTTTTAATGATGAGTGAAAAATGAATCTAAAAAAAGTAATTACCCATCACTGTTAGTACCCACATAAAAAAAACCATCCGCAATGGATGGTTTAATTAATTAAGTGTTTACTATTACTCTTTATCCAGGAATGGGTAACGGTAATCTGTAGCCGGGTTAAATGTTTCCTTGATTGTCCTGGCACTTAACCAGCGGTATAAATTTAAAATAGACCCTGCTTTATCGTTTGTTCCGCTTCCTCGTGCACCCCCAAACGGTTGCTGGCCTACAACAGCTCCTGTTGGTTTATCATTGATATAAAAATTACCGGCCGAATTTCTCAATTTATTTGTGGCCAGTTCAATGGCTTCCCTGTCCCGGGAAATAACAGAACCAGTTAAAGCATAAGGTGAAGTTTCATCAACCAGGGTCAACGTTTCTTCAAATTTGTTGGCATTGTATACATAAATAGTAAGTACCGGCCCGAAGATCTCCTCGCACATGGTTATATACTTTGGATTCTTTGCTTCAATAACAGTTGGTTGAATAAAGAAACCTTTTTTCTTATCGCATTTTCCGCCAACGATGATTTCCGTTTTAGGATCCGTTTTTGCATTATCAATATATTGCTTGATCTTATCAAAACTTTTTTCATCGATAACCGCTCCAATAAAATTGCCAAAATCTTCGGGGCTGCCCATTTTAAAACTTTTTACACCGGCAACCAGTTTTTGTTTTACTTCTTCCGCAATGTTTGATGGAATATAAGCCCGGGAAGCGGCCGAACATTTTTGACCCTGGAATTCAAATGCACCGCGTAATAAAGCCGTAGCCACTACATCAGGATCTGCAGATTTATGTGCGATCACAAAATCCTTTCCACCTGTTTCACCAACAATCCGCGGATATGACCGGTACATGCTCATATTCTTACCGATTGTTTCCCACATCGTATTGAACACACCTGTTGAACCGGTAAAATGAACACCGGCGAAATCGCGGTGATTAAAACAAACTTTTCCAATGGTTGGTCCATCAACATAAATCAGGTTGATAACGCCATCAGGTAATCCTGCTTCTTTTAAAATGCGCATGGTCATCTGTGCTGAATAAATTTGAGTATTGGCAGGTTTCCACACCACCACGTTACCGCACATAGCCGCTGATGTTGGCAGGTTTCCACCAATAGCGGTAAAATTAAAAGGAGTAACTGCTAATACAAATCCTTCCAGCGGACGGTATTCCATACGGTTATGCATACCTGCACCGCTAATTGGTTGTTGCTTGTATATCTCGCTGAGAAAATGAACATTAAATCTTAAAAAATCAATGAATTCACAAGCAGCATCAATCTCCGCCTGGTAAGCATTCTTGCTTTGACCCAGCATTGTGGTACCGTTAATGTATGAACGATATTTGGTTGCCAGTAAATCCGCGGCTTTTAAAAATATGGCAGCCCGGCTTTCCCAACTTGTATTTGACCAGCTTTCCCTGGCTGCTAAAGCTGCTTCAATGGCCTGGTTAGCATGTTTTTCATCACCTGCATGAAAATAACCAAGCGTATGAGAAAGTTCATGCGGCGGGTGAATAGCGTGTTTTTTATTTGTACGCACTTCCTTGCCACCGATATACATGGGAATATCCACTTCATCTTTTTTCAATTCGGCAAGGGTGTCCTGCAATTTTTTTCTTTCCGGGGATCCGGGTGCATAATTCAATACCGGTTCATTTTGTGGCATTGGGTAATTGAAATATCCGTAGTTCATTTATTTTAAGTTTAGAGTTTAGGGTTTAGCGTTTAGGTTTAAATGATTAAAAGTTTAAGCGTTTAAAGGTTTAAATACTTTTTTAAGACACTATTTGCAAAGCCAAATTCCCAATTCCCAATTACAAATTCCTTACTTCAACCTATCAACCATTCAACTTATCAAC
>CAMPGG010000311.1 GCA_946885335.1 uncultured Chitinophagaceae bacterium | reverse complement strand
TTTTTATCACAACCAGGCAATGCGATCAGTCCGTCATAATATTGTGCACCACAAACAGCTTCAATGGAATCCGCAATGATATCGCGGCTCACCAGTGAATAACGCATGCCATCTGTTCCATTACTGATGCCATCACTAACGCCTATGGTGTTGAAGATCAATCCAACCAAATCATTATCCCAAACACCTTGCTTTACTAATTTAGCCAGGTCGTTCAGGTGCATATTACAGGTATTGCCATCATAACCCATGCTCACTATACCCACCTGGGCTTTACGCATATCCTCATCCGTTAGTCCGATGCCGAATAACATGGCCTGTGCCGCAGGTTGTGTGCTGTCCTGCGTAATTGTTTTTGAATACTTATTCAGTTCCATTAAGCTACGCTGAGTATGTTTTTATAAGATTCTTCCCTCACCAGTTTCATATAAGATTCCTGTATCCGTTTACCTATACTTTCGTTCCATTTTTTTGGAAATACTGTTTCATTCACTGATTGAATGCCATTGACCTCTGCACCAGTGCCGCAATAAAATGCACTGTCTGCTTTCAGGAGATCATCAGTTGTAAATTTTCCTTCTTCAACAGGGATATTTAATTCTTTGCAAATATCCATCACCGTTACCCTTGTTATCCCAGCCAGGATATTACCTCTTTGCGGGGTGAACAATTTCCCGTCTTTCTCGAAAAATAAATTAGCGCCAGGACCTTCGGCCAAAAAGCCTTCATGATCCAGTAACAAAGCTTCATCATAACCACTGGCTTTTGCTTCTGAACATGCAAGGGTTGAATTCACATAATGACCGCAGGCTTTTGCTTCTACAAAAGTTGACCTTGGATGTGGCCTGCAGAATGGTGAAATTTTTAATCTAAGCAATTTTTCTCCCAGGTAACTGCCCCATTGCCATGCGGCAATCATTAATGTGGATGATGGGGGTTGGTGTAGCGACATATTGGGCGGGCACATAACCAATGGACGGATATATGCTTCTGTAAAATTATTTTGCTGCAATACATCATAAGTTATGTTAGTCAGTTCATCTACCGTATATGAAAAAGGAATATTCAATAACTGGCAACTGCGAATCAGTCGCTCATAATGTTCTGCTGGTTTAAAGATTCTTGGGCCATTAGCTGTCTGGTAGGAGCGAATGCCTTCAAAAACACCGTATCCATAATGTAATGTCTGGCCATAAAGGTCTGTACCGGCTTCAGAGGCTTTCACCATTTTGCCATCATGATAAATAATTGTGTTGTTATTGTAGTACATATATCCTGGTTAATTGAACATAAAAAAACCCGCCTTTTTTGAAGGCGGGTCGTATATTTTTTTAATAATTTAAAATAGTCAGCCACCTCCATTTAGCACAGGAATAATAATAATGACGATCACAATAATAAATTGCGCAAGCACTGTGATGATATTTGTCCTGTTATTATTCATAAATGAAGTGACAGAACGAATATACTAAGTCATTTTAAAAACAAAGAACTTTTTTTATTAGAAATCACTTTTAAATAATGGTTGACTTGCTTAAAGCCACATTATTTTTATTGATATCAGATGCTTTTCGGTTATCTATATAATCGACCAGCAAGTCACCGACCGTACTGGTTGAATAATAATTTACATCATCAATATCTCTCGTTACAAACCCATGACTTAAGGCCCATTCAACCGAAGATCTCACCATATCCGCTTCATCTTTTAAGCCAAAATAATCAAGCATCAATGCCGCGGATAACACAGAACCTACAGGGTTTGCAATATCCTTTCCGGCGGCCTGGGGATATGATCCGTGAATGGGCTCAAACAATGCGGAAGAATTTCCAATAGATGATGATGGCAATAATCCCAGCGAACCACTGATCACACTGGCTTCATCACTTAATATGTCGCCAAACATATTTTCAGTCAGGATAACATCAAATTGTTTTGGATTGACGATGAGTTGCATGGCGGCATTATCAACAAATAAAAAATCCACAGCTACATCCGGAAATTGTAATGATAATTCCTGCACCGTTTTTCTCCAGAGCCTGGATGTTTCCAACACATTGGCTTTATCCACCAGGGTCAATTTTTTTCTGCGTTGCTGCGCCTGTTCAAATGCAAGTTTGGCAATCCTAAGAATTTCATCTTTTGTATATATACATTCATCACTTGCCGTTGATCCATCCTCGCTTAAATTCTTTTTACCAAAATATATTCCGCCTGTCAGTTCACGATATATAACCAGGTCAACACCTTGCAGATTTTTTAATTTTAAGGGAGAAAGATGTTGTAAAGATGCGTAGGTAGTTACCGGTCTTATATTAGCAAACAGTTGCAACGATTTTCTAAGTTTGAGTAAACCTTGTTCTGGTCGTACTGTGGCCGTTGGATCATTGTCATATTTTGGATGACCAATGGCGCCTAATAAGATGGCGTCACTATCCAGGCAGGTTTCTATGGTTTGATCGGGCAGGGGAGATCCGGTTGCATCGATCGCCGCAGCCCCCATCAGGCATTTCGTAAATTGAAATTCATGACCAAACTCTTTGGCAATAGCTTCTAAAACTTTTAATGCTTGTGCGGTAACTTCCGGGCCTATGCCATCACCTTCTATTACTGCAATATTTTTTTTCATAATGATTCTTTTATTCGCCTGTTATTTTTCAAATGTTTCTATTTCATTCAGCATATTCAATAGGTAATCAATATCATCAAAGCCATTCAGCAGGCATTCTTTTTTATAGGGGTTGATTTCAAATGTTTCACTGGTTTGTTCATCAATTGAAATTGTTTGAGTAGCAAGATCCACGGTAATTTCCTGTGCAGGATTTTCATTTACCCGGTTAAAGATTTTTTCTAAAAATGCATCGCTTACCCTGACAGGGAGCAGGAAATTATTTAATGCATTATTAGAAAAAATATCCGCAAAAAAACTGCTCACCACTACCCGGAATCCGTAATCTTTAATGGCCCATGCGGCATGTTCACGACTTGAACCGCAACCAAAATTTTTTCCGGCCACTAAAATGTTTCCTTTATATGTTGGATTGTTCAGGATAAATTCAGCATTGGGTTGATTTTCATCGTCATGGTTGTAACGCCAGTCACGAAAAAGATTTTTACCAAAACCTTCTCTTGTTGTTGCTTTTAAAAAACGGGCGGGAATGATCTGGTCAGTATCAATATTTTCAACCGGTAATGGAACCACCGTACTCCTGATAATTTGTATGGCTTGATGATTACTCATAAAATGCAGCGCTTAATTTTTTTTCATTTGAGGTTGGATTTATCCAATCCCGGATGTCTTCTACTTTACCGGTAATGGCAGATGCGGCGGCTGTTAAAGGGCTGGCTAAAAAAGTGCGGGACCCGGGGCCCTGCCTGCCTTCGAAATTCCTGTTAGAAGTTGAAATGCAATATTTGCCTGCAGGAATTTTATCTTCATTCATACCTAAACATGCCGAGCAACCAGGCTGACGAAACTGGAAACCTGCTGCTTCAAGAATTTTATCAATGCCTTCGGATATCGCTTGTTTTTCTACTTGCTTGCTACCAGGAACCACCCAAACATTTACATCCGGGGATTTTTGTTTGCCTTGAATAAATGAAGCCACCAATCTCAGATCTTCAATCCTTGAATTGGTACAACTGCCTATAAAAACATAATCGAGTTTTGTTCCTTTGATGGGATCACCTGCCTGCAGACCCATGTATTGCAAACTTTTTTGGAAAGATGTTTTTTCGTCCGTACTAACATTTTCCAGTATGGGAATTTTTTCACTGACTGGTATTCCCATTCCCGGGTTGGTGCCATAGGTGATCATGGGTTGAATATCAGCGGCATCAATAACTATCTCGCGGTCGAAATGCGCATCTGCATCTGAGAATAATGTTTTCCAATAGTTGAGGGCCTTTGTCCATTCTTCTCCTTCCGGGGCCATCAATTTATCTTTCAAATAATTGAATGTTATTTCATCAGGTGCAATCATACCACCACGGGCACCCATTTCAATACTCATATTGCATATGGTCATTCTTGCTTCCATACTGAGGGAACGGATTGCTGATCCGGCAAATTCAATAAAATACCCGGTTGCACCACTGGCAGATATTTGTGAAATGATATACAGGATGATATCTTTGGATAAAACGCCTTCATTCAGTTTACCGTTGATGGTTATGCGCATTA
>CAMPGG010000310.1 GCA_946885335.1 uncultured Chitinophagaceae bacterium | reverse complement strand
TTATTTAATTATTGGTGAAAATATGGCCTTAAGTTCGATGAAATTTACGGCTTCTAAGATTCATCTATTTTCCATAAAACATTTTTAGGCTAACAGGATGAATGTAACATTAATTTACACCAGCAGGCTATGATTTCAAAAAAATATCATGGGTGATCAAACGAAAATCATGCAGAAAAATGTGTTTCCCCCTTGTTGAAATTAATTTGTATGCTAATGCTGCTGATTGAAAAAGAAGAAAATCCCCGGGAATCAGTTTTTGAAACTGTAAACCATAGTTACCAATCCTGACGAATAAGTTTTTGTGTCAATTAAATCCAGGGGTATTCTTTTTTTTATATCGCTGAATAAAGGTTTCCCGCTGCCCAGGATAATTGGATGAATGGCCAGGCTCATTTCATCAACCAAATCTAAATTGAGTAATGAACTGGTCAGGCTGGCTCCACCAAACAACCAAATGTCTTTACCCGGTTCATGCTTAATTTTTTCTATGTTTTTTTTAATATCATCATTGATAATTATGACACCGGGTTTTGCATCTTTCATTGTTGTTGAAAACACATATTCTTTCAGTTTTGGAAAACCGGGCATGGCATCGTCGCCCAGTGTAAGCAAAAGTTCATAAGAACGCCTGCCTATAAAAAGACTATCTATTCGTTTATAGAACTCCGTCATACCATAATCCTGGTCAGTAAAACACCAGTCATATTCACCGTTCGGTCCTTCAATAAAACCGTCAAGGCTAACAGCAAGTCCCAATATTATTTTGCGCATGGGAGATCAATTTTATTTAAGGTAATCACCAATTAATTATTTTGAACAGGCATTGGATTTTGCTTAGCTAATTTCCAATAGATCATTTCATCATCCCGTGATATTTCAATGAATTTCATTTTTTCCAATAACCTGGCGGAGCTACTATTCGTTAACAGGCACCTGGCTGTAATATTATTTACTTCATTTTTTGCTAATGCCCAGTTGGCCAGCGCCGTTACTGCTTCAATGGCATAACCTTTTTTTTGTTCCTGGCTGATGATGCCATAACCAATATCTATGCTCCCTTCTTCATTGGGCACTCCTTTAAAACCTGTACTGCCAATAATTTTCATTTCAGGCCTTACAATTATCATCCAGGATTCAAAACCGCTTGGTTCATTAACCCGTTCAAGGTTCTTTAATATTTTGGGAACCGTTTCCAGTTCGGCTGCATCAGGCCAACCCGTACCCAAACTGATGCCCAAATCATATAATAACTGGTAGCGGCCACCCAATATTTCAGTTGCTATTTCCCTGGTGTATGGAATTAATACCAGCCGTTTCGTATAAATATTTTCTAATTGCATCTTTACTTCATTCAATGAATGCTGCAAAGATAATCCGGGATGAAGATTGTTTAATTAAGTAAACATGTTTGACATCAAACTATGGAAAAAGTAACCAAATAGCTGCCGATTGCATAAAAGCGGCGGCGTTGTTTTTCATCAGGAGAACAGCATCCTTTCTTTTGCCAACAATATCGGGTCCCACAGATAAAAACCCGCTTGCCACATTTCTGTGTGTATAATACTCCCGGTATTTAACTTCTTTTCCCTCAAATACCGTTTCTCCATTCAACAATTGATACGAAACATTTGAACATAAATCAAAATGAGCTGTTCGTGTTTTACTGCCATTTTCTTCCGTTACATCCACACCTGTTTGTTCAAACCAAACATCAAATGCTTTTATAACAATAGTTTTTGCAGTTTTATTTTTTTGTAACAATGATAAAAGAAGGCTATCATAGTTTTCGCCATTCAGCGTTTCTGAAATAACTACTGGCTCATAACTTGTTTTGGATCTGATCTCTGCCGCAAGATCATTTTGTAATGTGGTAACCAATTCCGCAAATAATGCCTTTTTGTTTTTCCTGGCTTTAATGGATTGCGCATCAAAAGAATTGATGATAAGAATTTTTAGCTTGTTTGAATCTCCTGGTAAATAATTTTGGGAGGCAGGTGTTGCGAAACAATCGAAACAGTATATCAATACAGAGAATAATATAAGGTGTTTTTTGCCACTCATATTTTTCGACAATAGTAAATATTTTTTTTTAAACATTTTCTCATGAAATAACATTGAAACATTCAGACTTTTTCTTCGGGAAGGAAAGTTAATAAATCATTTTTCCTTTAAGGATGTCCAAACCTTTTTTTCTCCTGTTCCTTCCTGTATTGATTCGGTGAGTTTTATATTTCCACCTTTCATTATTTCAAATTGCAGAATCCATTGCATAACATTTGATGGATCAGGATAGCGGAAAGTATTGTTACCTGCATATTCAAACTCCTCACCAAAAACATCGTTTTTCAACCAAAGCTTTTCTTTGTTCTTAAAAATTTCCGTTGTTTTATTCCTGTCAGATTCATGGATATATTTTCCTGCCAGTTGATCGATTGAAGCAGGCTCTGCAGAAATTTTGCCAGACAAAGAAGCATTAAAAACTACTTTTTTTGTTCCATTGCCCAGGTTCTGCACTTCCAGTATTCTTTTTTTAGCAACCGGAGATGATGCCCATGGATCTTTTTTAATTTTATCATCACCCGAAAAATAAAGCTGTGTTACCAGTGGCGGGTAACCATCGGCTGTGATCATCATATGAAAATGCGCAGGACGAATCAAACCGCCACCGGCATCATAGGGAACGGGGAGAATCGTATGGAAGTTGTACTTTCCTTTAGTATCAGAAAATGTAGTACCGCGGTAACGGAATTCATCGCTGCTGTTATCATACACGCCATTCCCATCGCAATGCCATAATTCAACTTTTGCATTTTTGCAGGGCGTTATGCAATCACTGTTTTGAATGATGCCACTCAATTCAATCAAATCGCCTTTGGCGCCATTAATAACCAGGCTTTTTCTTACAGGGCTTCCGGGCCTGTAAAACGGGCCGAGAATGTCTGAGGTAGTTTCACAATCACCAATATATTTCTTTCCATCAAAACTGATGAATCCGCTTGCACTTACTGCTACTGCACAAAGGGTGGTGTTTTTAATAAAGTCTCTCCGTTGCATGCCAGTTGGTTTAAGGATGATCAATAAAATCGATACATGTCGCATTACATGCAACACAAAAAAAATCAAAAACCGAAAAGTTTAGAAAGGGAGGAAGCTAAGAAGTTTTAAATCTTATTCATTTCACAGAGAAATGGTATAGTAAGTTATCGAAAAAAAAATCAGCACCTGTGAAAATTTGCCCTGCATATTTTAAAAGCTAATTTCATTCAGCCTGATGCTGTGTTCTACTCTTTGGTTATTGTTGGTATCCCAGATCTCCATTTTTATTACCGGGTTTCTTTTTTTCCAGTCAATGGTTAATAACCCGAAATGGTTGTCCATGATAGGACCTTCGATCCTGTTTTTGTTGGGCGTTGCAAAATGCCAGGTGGATGATAGTCCGCTGGAAGTGAAATCATAAACCGGGTACAGGCCCGGTTCTTCCAGTTTGGATATTTCTCCATAATGAACATCACCCGTTAAAAATAAAACACCATTGGCTTTGGTCTTTTTTATTAGTTCTAAAAATCTTTTTTGTTCGTGCGGAAAATTGGCCCAGGCTTCATATCCATTGTATTCAATGCCAAATTGTGAACCGGAACAAACCAGGCGCAGGTCAGCCGGCTTCATCAATTCATCCTCAAGCCATGCCCACTGTGCTGCACCCAGCAAAGTAGAATCTGAACTTTGATATGGTGCATAATCCAGCGGATAAAAATATTTTTCATCCTCTTTAAATTCACCATTGTATTTTTTCAGATCATCCCGGAAGGTGCGGTTGTCCAGTAAAATGATCTGCAGTTTTTTCCCACGGGTTTCATACATGTACGAGGTATAAATGCCTTCATGGTTTCGCCTGGCTGAATTAACAGGTTCTTCAAAAAAGTTCAGGAATATTTCTTTTGATTCTTTTTTAAAAGGGTAGTGTCTTCCAGCATCATTCCAGCCAAAATCATGATCATCCCAGGTAGCAATAATGGGAACATGCTGTTTTAAATTTTGAAAACTGGGCTTGGCCGCCAACCTGTTGTATTTGTGTTTTAGCGTATCCATGTTTTCAGTATCGCCATATATATTATCACCTAAAAAAATAAATAAATCGGGTGAATGTTTTACCACCAGGTCAAAAACAGGTAATGGATGTTCTTCGCTGCCACAGGAACCAAAAGCGATTTTAGAAATATTTTTTTGTGCAGATCCGGTAGTGGAAA
>CAMPGG010000309.1 GCA_946885335.1 uncultured Chitinophagaceae bacterium | reverse complement strand
ATGCACTTTTTGGACCCTCATTATAAAGATGTGAATTGTATAATTCCCTGTTCTCAATTAATAAATCATTATAATAATCTTTTGTCCAGAATACTGCGTCTGTATTGCCGGCAAGATTGATAGCTGATTTTAATGTTTTTAATACATCGCGACGCAAGGGTTCCCGGTTATTGGATAATTCAGCTGTTAGTGATTTAAATTTGTCTTCCTGTTGGGGAATAACACTTGCCAAATTATTAACCAGGTCAACGGTTTTTTGTACCTGTGCCTTTATGGGTGATAAATAATTTTCCCAGGCTTTTTTCCTGCTTTCTTTTGTTTTTTGTTTGGCTTCTTCTTCAATCCTGGATAATTCCTGTTCAGTGGCTAAAGCATTAGCTAAAATCCATTCCTTCATTTTACGTAAACAGTCCCACTCTTTTTCCCATGCCAATCGGTCAGCGCTTTTATAACGCTCATGGCTACCTGAAGTTGAATGACCTTGTGGTTGCGTGAGTTCTTCCACGTGAAATAAAATCGGCGTATGTGTTTCCCTGGCCAGGCGAACTCCTTCTTCAAAAGACTGGCACATGCCTGCATAATCCCATCCCTTAACCTTCATTATATGGATTCCATTGGTCCCTTCCTTTTTCTGCATACCTGCCAGGGATTCGGAAACAGATTCTTTGGTGGTTTGATATTTTTTAGGAACGGAGATACCATATCCATCATCCCAAACACAAACTACCAGCGGTACCTGCATTACGCCTGCGGCATTGATGGTTTCCCAAAAATGACCTTCTGAAGTACTGGCATCCCCAATGGTTGTAAAACAAACTTCGTTGCCGTCATCCGATAAGTCAGTAAATTCCTTCAATTGCGGAATATTCCGGAAGGCTTTAGAAGCAAAAGCTAAACCTAAACCCCGGGGCATTTGACCTGCGGTTGGAGCAATGTCAGCAGAAATATTTTTAGTTTGAACCAGTGGCAGCCAATCGCCATCCTCATTTACAAATGGTGTAGAAAAATGAGCATTCATTTGCCTGCCTGCACTGAAGGGATCATTGTTAACATCCGGGTCAGCGTAAAGTTGGGCGAAGAATTGCTCAACTGTAGCAAGGCCTGCCGCAAACATAAATGTCTGGTCGCGATAATAACCTGAACGAAAATCGCCAGGCTGAAAGAATTTGGCTAAAGCCACCTGGGCAAGTTCCTTCCCATCGCCAAAAATGCCAAACTTTGCTTTCCCGGTAAGCACTTCTTTTCGGGCTATGAGGCTCACTTCGCGGCTAAGGCATATAACCTTATAATCATTTAAGACCTCATTTCTGAAGTGATCAAAAGACAATTTTTCATCGGCAATCATCGTTGTGGACGTATTATTTTCCATGGGGCAAAGATAACAGAATGGGTCTTTTATAAGCCTGACTGTTGTAATTTTACTAACAACTGTTATAATCGTTAAAAAAAATGTAATGGGATGCCACCATATTATGCATTTTGGCATCTTTAATCTAAATTTGAAACAAATCTTACAAATGAGTAAAATTTACTTCCTGGTTTTAGCTTTATTAACCATTACATCATTGCAAGCACAAAAAGCAACTGATGATAAGTTAGTGAAAGAAGACCTGGTATTGAAGGAAACATTTTATGATTTTGGAAAGATCCCCCAAAGCAAACCAGTGTATCACGAATTTGTGATTGTAAATGAAGGAAAGGAACCACTAAAATTAAATTCTGTTACTGCAACCTGCGGATGTACTACACCAGAATGGAGCCGCGAACCGATAGCTCCGGGTAGCAGCGCATTAATAAAAGTGGGTTTTAATGCAGCAGCAGAAGGAGCTTTTGAAAAATATGTGAACATAACCTACAACGGAGATAAAACAAAAGTATTCACCATTAAAGGAAATGTTTGGAAAGCCCCGGTTGGGTCGGCACCATCAAATGCATCTATTCAATTTTTAAAACAAATAAATCAATAAGATATGAAACGTTTATTAGTGGCAGCCAGCGTGCTGTTTATGAGTTCTGCAGTTATGGCCCAACAAACGCCAGACGAAGTAATGAAAGTGAATACAGAAAAATATGATTTTGGGAAAATTAAGCAAAACGTACCTGTTTCTGTTTATTTTGAATTGACCAACACCAGTAGTAAGCCTTTGGTAGTAGAAAACACATGGGGAACATGTGGTTGCACTACACCTGAGAAACCTACAGAACCAATTATGCCAGGCAAAACTGGGAAAATTAAAGTGGTTTACAATGCAGCCGCTTTAGCTCCATTTACTAAAGACGTTTTTATAAAATTGGCAGGTATTGAACAACCAAAAAATGTAAAAATATCGGGAGAGGTACTTGAAGCAAAAGCATATGATGCTTATGTTGCAGCCAAGCCCAAATCAAAATCATAAATATTAATCCGCATTAAAAAACCCCGTTCAGAAAACGGGGTTTTTTATTTGTGGTATACCAAACTACCCATTAAGTTTTCATAATGTATTACCCTAATCGGGCAGTAGAAAAAATATCACTCCACATTTAGATTAAAAAATTGTGGAATTATTATTTCCGTACACTAAGAAATAAGCATTGCTTCTTAAGATTTAGCTGGCATATAATTTTATTTGATCTATTTATAAAAGTTAACGATGCTTAAACCTACTTCACAACTCAATATCCAAAAGTCATTTCATACCTTTTACGAAAAATCAGGTAGCCAGGCTATTTTGGAAAACGCAAAAGAAACGGTTAACAATTTCATTAAATCCGTTGAGGATATTGAAAAGGAATTTTTAGATTTTCTTTTGCCCGATTCATTACCTCCAAATGTATTTCCCACTTATTACGAAGAAAACTATTAAAAAATCAAAGAAATTCATTAGCGCATAAGTAAGTCAAAAGCAAAAACATAATAGTTAATGGTTAATGGTTAATGGTTTTTTCATTTTACATTTTTAATTTTTCATTGATTCCATTTTCAAATTGACTAATTGTCAAATTGTATTTTACCTTTGCGCCATGCTAAAAATTTCAGATCGCGGAGAACAAATGCCCGCATCGCCCATACGCAAACTTGTTCCTTTTGCAGAAGCGGCCAAAAAGAAAGGCACCAGGGTATATCATTTAAATATCGGGCAACCCGATATTGAAACGCCTCCTTCCATTATGGATGCTGTTAAGCATACAGATATGAAGGTGCTGGAATACAGTCACAGTGCCGGCAATGAATCTTATCGCATAAAACTGGTTCAATATTATCATAAGGTTGGAATAGATGTAACACCAAATGAGATCATTGTAACTACCGGTGGAAGTGAAGCTATTCTTTTCAGCTTTTTTTCATGCCTGAACCCAGGTGATGAAGTTATCATCCCCGAACCTTTTTATGCTAACTATAATGGATTTGCCGTAACGGCAGGTGTAAAAGTAGTGCCGATAACATCTCACATTGAAAATGGATTTGCGTTGCCACCGATTGCCGAATTTGAAAAAGTGATCACATCCAAAACCAAAGCCATTGTTGTTTGCAATCCAAACAACCCGACAGGTTATTTATACAGCAGGGCAGAAATGGAAGCACTTAAAACCATTTGTCTTAACCACAGTCTTTATCTTTTTAGTGATGAAGCATATCGTGAGTTTTGTTATGATGGAGAATTTGTAAGCGCCATGCACCTGGAAGGTATGGAAGAACATGTTGTTCTGATGGATACCATCAGTAAACGATATAGTGCCTGTGGCGCAAGACTGGGAGCACTTGTTACAAAAAACAAATCTGTTTTAAGTACCGCAATGAAATTTGCACAAGCAAGGTTAAGTCCGCCGGGATTAGCGCAAATTATGGGAGAAGCGGCTGTTGATTTACCAGATCATTATTTTGAAGCACCGAAAGCGGAATACCAGGCTCGCCGGGATTTGCTGGTTAAAAGATTAAATGCAATGCCAGGTGTTTTTTGTCCCAATCCTGGTGGAGCATTTTATGCTATTGCTAAATTACCTATTGATGATGCAGACTATTTCTGCCAATGGTTACTCGAATCATTTACTTATAAAGATCAAACCATTATGCTGGCTCCGGCAACCGGTTTTTATGGAACGCCAGGGTTAGGAAAAGATGAAGTTAGATTAGCTTATGTATTGAACCTGCCATCTTTAAATGCTGCAATGGATTGCCTGGAAAAAGCTTTGGAAGTTTATCCGGGAAAGAAAACTAACACGGTCAATAAAGAGATGACTGCCTAAGAAAATAATTTTCATTAAAACATATTAAAGAGGACTTAGGTCCTC
>CAMPGG010000308.1 GCA_946885335.1 uncultured Chitinophagaceae bacterium | reverse complement strand
GAATGGAAGAGAGATAATTTCATTTGATTTTTCACTCACTTTACCTTTAACCAAAAACGATGAATCAATCCTAAGTAAAGGGTAAAAAAAATCATCTTTATGAATAAAGCTCTCTAATGTCGCATTGCATTGAACAAAACTTGTATCATTATTGATATCAGTCTCATAAAGTTTTTGTTTAGAAAACTCCATTTCTGTTGTTGGTTGTATCCACAAATGATTTATAAAAATGTATAATGAGGAATTGCTTGAAGCATCCATATTATTTTGCAATGTTGAATGAATTACTTGTTGCATTGTTCCGGGTAATCCATTTGTAAGGTTTAATTTTTCATATTTCCTGGAGTCCTTTATATATCCAAGTTTAGATGTATCAAACCTGTTATCAATAACAACAACATTTTTAAAGGGTAGCGATTTGTTATCCCATTTCAGTGCATTTGGATGAATGATATAAGTTTCCGAATTCTTAAGATCACTTACTGTCAACTGGGGATAGGCAATTAAATGGATGAAAATAAATATCCACAACAGGATCATTCGGGTCATAAGTAAATTTTGAGCTAAGAGAACAATCCGGTAAAATAGTAAAGTAAATACTCATTTACAAACCTGCTGTAAGTTTTCATAATTTGCAACCATGCAAAGTAATCAACAACAACAACCATTACCCGAACATTGGTTGCGTGGACCAGTGCAAAATATTATACTTCCATTGCAACCTGTGGCACATGCATTATTACAGGCACAGGATGAAATCAACGAAATGATGATTGATTTTCCTTCACAACTTTTATGGGAAAGTGTTGCAGGAAAAGCTTCCGTTGGTTTTCACCTGCAACATATAGCCGGTGTGCAGGACAGGTTATTTACCTATGCTGAAAACAACCTATTGTCTGACCAGCAAATGATGGAATTAAAATCAGAAGGAAAAACGAATGAGGAAATTAGTCCTGCCATTTTATTGGAAAAATTAAATAAACAGTTTAATGAATCTTTAAGAAGACTTTCTTTGTTTACGGATGATACAGTTTGGCAGGAAAGAAAAGTCGGACGTAAACAATTGCCATCTACTGTTCATGGACTTCTTTTTCATGCAGCCGAACATACCATGCGACATACCGGCCAGTTATTGGTAACCATTGTCGTTTTGAAAAACATCTATCAACAGTCCTGATTTTTTATTCACCCGCTAATTGTGCTTCCAGTTGCTTCAAATTATCCATGATGGTTTTTAACTTAAATTCTTCTTTACGGATCACCCTCTTACCCAAATAGAAATAAGCGAATAACATCCAGCCCAGGTAAATACCTGTAAAGATCAACACATTGGTTAATGGCCGCCCCTGGAAAATCTCAATCAAATACATACCCATTGCCAGGTTCAGGAAAATAAAATACAAAGGCATGTTCCATTTTATTTGTTTTTGCCTGAAGTTGTAATAAGCTTCCCATTGTTGCAGGTGTTGGCGTGGCGGCTGTGTTTCATCTATCTTCTTAATTTTTTGCCAGGTAAAAAGCAACAGGATCGCCTGCACAAAACAAATGCCTGCAATTAAATACATGCCGGTATAGGTGATGATAGATTTAAAATTAAAATCCGCAAACAAAGCCATAGCAATGATCAGCAAACCGGTTAAAATGAGCATCAGGGCGCCACGTAACTGGTGGTTCTGCAAATTCAACTTATAGTTCCTGGATTGATTGCTCCATTGAACGTTTTTATTTTCCCGGGGAGGCAGGTCATCACCAGCCTGCTCCCATAATGTTTTTAAAGAATCAAAATCTTTCATATCGGTTATATATTTCCGTTAGTTGTTTTTTAATCCGGTGAATCTTTACCCGCAGGTTGTTCTCCGAAATATCCGTGATGGCAGCAATTTCTGAGTAAGATTTGTCTTCCAGCACCATGGTTATGATCAGCCTGTCAGCCTCTGCTAATTGGCTTACACATTTATAAAGCAATTGTACTTCCTGTTCTTTATGTTGCGTTTCATCAGCAATGCCAGCCAGCGGCAATTCATCCATATTTACCAGCGGATCTTTCTTTTTTCGTAAGTGGCTTAAGCAAGTATTAACCGCTATCCTGAAAATCCAGGTGCTCCATTTTGCATCACCCCTGAACTTTTCCATATTATGCCACACAGCAATAAATGTTTCCTGCAAAAGATCTTCGGCCATGGCGCCATCACCGGTATAACCCAGGCATAACTTGCGAATGCCTGGTGCATGCTCATTGTATAATTCCGTAAATTTCTGTTTCTGTTGGTTCATTGAATGGCGATCAATCTATTTTAAAAAATTGTCAATCTCGTTATACATCCAAACCGGTGCATCATACATAATAAAATGTTTGCTGTCGGCTACACGTATCGTTTTTGCCTGTACATTTTTATACTGGTCTTCCAGAATCTTAAAACTGTTTTCTTTTGTCTGGTAAATACTGCCCAATATTAAAACGGGTTGTTTTATCCTGCCAATATCATTTCTTAAATCGGTGGTTGAAATTTCCAGCAAAGAAAGCGCTAATGTTTTACGATGGCCTTTGTAATTCCAGCCGGCAATTTGTTTTGCCCTGGCCGTATCAGTTACCTGCCAAAGCATGGCGCTTGTTATTTGATCAATATATCCTGAATCGGGAATGCTTTCGAAATACCTGACAAGCATGTCGGGATTAAATTGTGGATCAATCTTTAATGAATCCGCATGTGCATTGGGGTTTGACATGGCTGAAATAAATGGCACACCATCTACGCAAATTATTTTTCCAAACAAACCAGGTTCTTCACTGCTAACCCACAGACTCATAAAGGCACCCAGGCTGTGACCAATCAGAATTGGTTTTTCCATCTTTTGATCTTTTACATATTGTATTAAATCATTTTTTACAGATCGTAAAACCGGTGTATCGATGGCTGGAACACCTGCATAACCAGCGATTGTAAGCACATGACATTCGTAGGAATCTTTTAAATGATCAACGGTTTCATTCCATACTTCCCCGCTGCAACTATAACCCGGGATTAAAATAATGGGAGCTCCTTTTCCAATCACTTCTACTTTGAAAGCTTTTGCGGGCTGGGCCTGTAAACCATTAACAACTATGCATAATGTAAATAACAATAATAATTTCTTCATGATGTTTGATTGTAGTTTCCTGAATTGTTGTTAGCTTTTGGTTGTTTGAATGATTGGATGCAAAACCTGGATAATTATTACAGGCCATTTAAAATATTTTTTTAATCCCACAGATCGAATTGAATGGAAGCAAAAAAAATGGCTGCTGAAAAAGCGGTCGAAGAAATAAAACAAGGCATGATCGTTGGCCTGGGCAGTGGGTCAACCGCTGAATGGGCCGTTCGAAAAATTGGTGAACTGGTAAAAGATGGATTGAGTATTCAGGCTGTGGCGAGTTCAGTAAAAACTGAAAAGCTGGCTATTGAAGTTGGTATCCCTATCATTGATTTTAAAAGTATTGAGCGGATTGATCTAACGATCGACGGGGCAGATGAAGTGGATGATCATGGCCATTTGATCAAAGGCGGTGGCGGCGCTTTGTTGAGGGAAAAGATACTGGCTTACAACAGTAAACGTTTTATTGTTATCATAGATGAATCAAAAAGAGTACAGCATTTGGGTCAGTTTGATCTGCCGGTTGAAATTATTCCTTTCGCTGCTGATATCATCTTAAAACGATTAAAAGAAACAGGCACCAACCCGGTGCTTCGTTATTCAAACCATGAAAAATTTATAACCGATAACGGGAACTACATTGCAGACTGTAATTTTTATCCAATTAAAGATCCTGAAGCACTAAACATTCAATTACACCAAATCCCCGGTGTTGTTGAAACAGGCATATTCATCAACAAAATGGTAAATGCGTTTTATATTGGCCATGCAAATGGAACGGTAAGTAGATTCAACACTAAAAACCATGGCTGGAATAATGAACCTGGCTGGAAAAAAAATTAATGGTTCCATAATCACCGCTTAGCCTTTTAATTCTTTCTCAATAAAATATTTTTCGTTGCTTTATAGCCTTGTTAATCCAGAATAAATAATCCTTTATGCATAAGTATTTTGTTTCTTCTCTATTAAGTTTCTTCCTGGTGGTTACCATGCAGGCGCAGAAAAAAAATTTGACGCCGGATGATTATGGTAAATGGCAAACCATTGGCACCACCAGTCTTTCCCCCGATGGCCACTGGATTTTATACCAGGTTAATGTGCAGGAAGATAATGATAGCCTTTTTGTAAAAAATAAAATGACCAATGAAATTCACCGGCTTGCATTTGCATCTTCACCTGAATTTTCAGGGGATAATAAATGGCTGGCTTA
>CAMPGG010000307.1 GCA_946885335.1 uncultured Chitinophagaceae bacterium | reverse complement strand
GCTGTTAAGTTTACGGTTTCACAAAAAGATGGTTCCTATAGTTTTGAACAGCTTAGCCATGGGACATACCTGGTAGCGGTAACTTCTGCCGGCTACCAGAAAAGCTTTTCGCCTGGTTTTGAAATCAGCCATGAAAAACAGGCCGTACAAGTTGCAGTAATTGAATTAACTGAATTAAGTAAATCATTGACAGGAGTTACCGTAACCTCTTCCCGACCCTTGATTGAACAAAAAATAGACAGGACCATCGTTAACGTAGATGCCTCTATTACCAATATTGGTACTTCAGCTTTAGAAGTTTTGGAAAAATCGCCCGGGGTATCGGTTGACAGGGATGGCAATATCAGCCTGAAAGGTAAAGAAGGTGTTATGATCATGGTTGATGGCCGCCCTACCCAGTTAGGTGGCGAAGACCTCGCAAACATGTTGCGCAACATGAGCTCCAACCAACTGGACCAGATCGAAATTATGACAAATCCTCCGGCACGGTATGATGCAGCGGGTAATTCAGGCATCATTAATATTAAAACAAAAAAATTGGTCACCGCCGGCTCAAACGGTTCCTTAACGGTAGGATATACGCAGGGCAGGTATCCAAAATCAAACGAAGGATTCAACTACAATTACAGGAAAAATAAAATCAATGTTTTTACCAACTTAAGCCATAATTATCACAAGGGCTTTGGTGTATTAAAATTCAAAAGGAATATTTATAACAACACATCCAATTCGCTGGAAAACATCTTTGATCAGCGGGCCGACAGAAATATGGAAGGCAACTCGTACAGTGCCAAATTGGGGTTGGACTTTTTTGCAACAAAAAAAACTACCTATGGTATTGTATTCAATGGTAATACAAGAAGTATGGAATCAAACAATCTGAATTTAACCCATATTTCCACCGCATCAAAAAACCTGGAAAGCATTACCAAAGCCATGGTGAATAATAATAACCAATGGAATAATATCAGTACCAACATGTATTTCCGCACCCTGCTTGACAAAAATGGAAGAGAGCTTACTGCAGATCTTGACTTTCTAAAATATGGTTCTGCCAATAAGCTGTTCATGGTCAATTCGTATTCAGATGCTTCGGGTAATGACTTCAAAAAAGCAGATACCTTATTGGGTCATTTACCACAGGATATAAAAGTGTACAGCGGAAGAGTTGATTATATACATCCTTTAAAAGAGAACGCAAAATTTGAAGCCGGCATCAAAACCAGTGTTGTAAGAACCGATAACAATGCGATATACGACAGCATACAATTTGGCCGTACTGTTCGTGATCATAATCGCAGCAACCATTTCCTGTATGAAGAAAACATCAATGCTGCTTATGTAAATTTAAGTACACCATTATCCAAAAAAATATCTGCACAATTTGGGTTGCGGTTAGAAAATACAAATGCAAAAGGAAAGCAGCTTACAACAGGCGAAAATTTTGACAGGAACTACACACAGCTTTTTCCGACAGCTTATTTTCAATATAAATTGAATGAGAATAATAATTTAGGTGCCAACTTCGGCCGAAGGGTTCGCCGTCCTAATTATCAAAGTTTAAATCCTTTTATCCACTTTATTGACAGGTATACTTTCAGCCAGGGAAATCCAAACCTGAAGCCATCACTTAGTAATAATTTTGAGGTTTCCCATACCTGGAAAAATAAGATTACTACAACCTTAAACTATACTACAACCAAAGATATCATTGAGTCGGTGATAGAACAAAAGGGAGAGATAGCTTATAACACGCCATCAAACATTGCCTCGCTTCACCAGTATGGCATTTCGATCAATGCCAATACACCCATTACCAAGTGGTGGACAAGCAGTATAAATATCAATGCCTTTAATAATAATTTTAAAGGGGTGGTAAGCAATGCACCTGTTGACCTGGCCGCAACAAGTTTTATAATTTCCGGTACGCAGCAATTTAAAATTACAAAAACGTTGACCGGCGAAATAAATGGCCGGTACAGAAACGGCTGGCTTGAAGGTGTATTGCAAGCCCGGTCTGTTGGTTTTATTGGTGCCGGTTTAAGCAAGCAGGTATTTAAAAACCAGGGTACATTACGGTTATCCGTTCGGGATATATTTTTCACCCAAAAGTTCAGGGGAACCGCGAAATATGGCAATGTTGATTTTGAAATACAGCAATATGGTGAATCACGTGTAGTATCGGCAGGTTTCAGCTATCGCTTTAGCAAAGGCAAAAAAATAGCACCTGTTAAAAGAACCTCCGGCAGTGCCAATGAAGAACAGGAACGTATAGGCAATTAATTATTTCAAAGTTCTTAGTAAAAACTTCTCAATGAATAATTCATCAATTATAAAAACTACAGGTCTCTCTTATCATTATTCAAAAGGTGTACAAACACTATTTGATATAAACCTGCAGGTACAAAAAGGATCCATATATGGTTTTCTCGGTCCAAATGGTTCTGGAAAAACGACAACACTTAGTTTGCTATTGGGTTTGTTGAATAACCAAAAAGGAGACATTGAAATCTTTGGCCAACATCTTCATTCCAACAGGATAGACATTTTGAAAAAGATTGGTTCGCTGGTAGAAACACCTTCTTTATACGGCCATTTAACAGCTAAAGAAAACCTGGAAGTTTATAGAAAAGTTTACGGCGCATCAAAAGCAAGAATAGCTAAAGTTTTAGATATTGTTGGATTAGAAGATACAGGAAAGAAGACAGCAAAAAATTTTTCATTGGGGATGAAGCAACGACTGGCTATTGCACTTGCATTATTGCCTAACCCTGAATTGCTGATACTGGATGAACCAGCAAATGGTTTAGATCCTGCAGGCATTATCGAACTCCGTGAATTAATTAAAAAGTTGAACAAAGTACATGGCATGACCATAGTTATATCGAGCCACCTGCTCGGAGAAGTGGAAAAAATGGTCAGTCATGTAGGCATCATTTTAAAAGGGAGAATGTTATTCCAGGGCCCTCTCTCAGAGCTTCATTCATTTCAGCAAAAAGGAGCAAGACTGTTAATAAAAAGTTCAGACAACCTGATAGCGCATAGAATTTTGCAGGAATATCATCCTGAAGCAATTGGAGATGTTCTGTCTTTCCCATATGAAGGTGATAACCAGGTAGCCGCTATTAACAGGACGCTTCTTAATAATAACCTGGATGTGTACCTTCTTCATCCAAGGGCAAATGACCTGGAACAATTATTTATTGACCTCACATCAACACAATCATGAATTTACTGATTACACTTCGCTCAGAAATATTAAAAACAAAAAGAACAGCATCATTTTATCTTACTTTGATTGGTGCGGCTATTGTACCTGCTATATTCCTGTTGAATGTATTGTTAGATGAAAATGGCATGGATAGTACCAGGAAGGATCCACTAAACAATATATTTAAATTATTATCTGAAATGAATGGTGTGGCATTTTTCCCCTGGTTCATTATACTAATTTGTACACTGCTGCCACAGATTGAATATAGAAACAATACCTGGAAACAGGTATGCGCATCTCCGCAGACCAAAGCCAATATATTTATTGCAAGATTTCTGAACATCCATTTATTGATCCTGATATTCCTTGTAGCTTCTCATTTAATCATGTTTGTATCCATTGTAGCAGCAAACCTGATAAAACCAGGTTTAGACTTATTTAAAAATCCATTAGATGGAAGCACAGTACTTATAAATGCAGCTAATGCTTATATAATAATGCTGGCTGTTTGTGCCATACAATTTTGGATCGGACTTCGATTCAAAAACTTTATTGCCCCGATTGGGATCGGCCTTGCTTTATGGCTAACCGGCACAATGTTGGCATTAGAATACAAGTCAAGCTTAGCAAATTATTTTCCTTATAGTTTCCAGGCTTTTCCATTGTCTTCCACATTAAAGCCACATTTATCTCAAATTGCCTGGACTTCTTTGGGGTATGCTTTTTTGTTTCTTATCGTTGGCTTTTTAGATTTTAAAAGAAGAATAATATCTAAATAAGCACATAAACCGGGAAGTGGCTTTTATCAAATGATTGTTGATGGTCGTGGGACAATAGTTACTACACAGTTTAAAAGTTTAAGTGTTTAAAAGTTTAACGATTGTTGAACGATTGTTTAGAGGTTTAGGAGTTTAGAGTTTAGTTTTATATAGAGGGGGTAACATCACCCGGACTCTTGTCATTCTCAAGGAGCGGCTAATGCATTTACAATTGGTTTTATTTTGTGCCGCGACTGAAGAATCTCAGAGAGGTAAGAAAAGCAGAGTGTTACATACTCAGTTTGGTTGTCAAGGCTAATTTTTTTTCTCTTTCTTTTTTGCTTGCACAAAAAAGAAACAAAAAAGTGCACCCGGCAAT
>CAMPGG010000306.1 GCA_946885335.1 uncultured Chitinophagaceae bacterium | reverse complement strand
TCATGCATTTTTGGATAATCAACCACCACTTTCATTAAAAAACGGTCAACCTGCGCTTCCGGTAAGGGATAGGTTCCTTCCTGCTCCAATGGATTTTGGGTTGCCAGTACCAGGAAAGGTTCTTCCAGTTTATAGGTCGTATCCCCAATGGTGATTTGTCTTTCCTGCATCGCCTCCAATAAAGCACTTTGCACTTTTGCCGGGGCCCGGTTAATTTCATCTGCCAAAATAAAATTGGCAAAAATGGGTCCTTTACGAACTACGAATTCATTGCGGTGCTGGTTATAGATCAATGTTCCGATTACGTCTGCCGGTAATAAATCGGGTGTAAACTGGATACGACTAAACTGCGCATGAATAGCGGTTGATAAAGATTTAATGATCAGCGTTTTTGCCAGGCCGGGAACACCTTCCAGCAATACGTGGCCATTACTTAATAAACCGATCAGTAACCTGTCGAGCATATGCGTTTGGCCAACAATTACATGACTGACTTCTTCCCTTAACTTATCGATAAATGAACCGGCATGTACTACCCTTTCATTTAAGAGACGGATATCTTCTGCTGTTTTAAACATATGGTGTTATTCTAAAGAATTTATTTTTCTGAATGAAAATTAATTATAAATAAACAAATGATGAATCTTGTTATTGTAAGTGATTATAATATAAAGGACAGTATGCATGCAAAATGTTTGCCGATATGCGATTTTTAATCAATTTGCACCCGGAAATATAAGAATTAGGGGAAAACCACGTTAATAGATTCAGAAAACACTAAATCGATCTTTATGAAATTAAATATTGCAGCCCTTTTCATCTTAATGAATATGGTCTTATTTACCAGTTGTGAAAAATCAAATGATGACGATAACAACCAGGAGAAAACGAAAACAGAACTGATATCAGCTTCTGTCTGGAAATATGATAATGCGCAGATCGATGCTGATAATAATGGAACAGGCGATATGAATGTACCTGCCGGCGTTATTGAACCCTGCCAAACCGATAATACTTTAACTTTTAATGCAAATGGAAGTGGTACGATGGATGAAGGTGCAACCAAATGCGATGCCGGCGATCCTCAAACCAGTTCATTTACATGGTCATTTACAAGCAATGAAACTGTAATTAATTTTACAGGAGCCGTATTTGCAGGGATTGGTGGCGATTTTAAAATCATTGCCTTAACTGAAACTGATCTGAAATTATCTAAAGTTTTAACCATTCCAGGATCACCGACACCATTAACCGTAATTGCGAGTTTTAAACACTAAAAAAAGTTAAAAGTCAAAAGTAAAAATGCAAAACCTTAGGTTCGAGTATCCTGAGGGTTTAAAGCAACAATGATTATTTTGCATTTTGCATTTTCAAATTTTCAAATTAATTAATTTTCAAATTGTTTATCCCAGGTATTTAGCAACTATCGGCATTCTGCGACCAATGCCAAATGCTTTGTTGCTGACCCGGATAATGGGACAAAACTGGTTACGTTTATATTCATTGGTATTCACCATTTTTAAAACCCTTTTTACCAGGGCGATATCTATTCCGCTGCCGGCAATTTCGTTGGGCCCCTGTCTTCTTTCTATATACTGGTATAATATTTTATCAAGCACTGCATATTCAGGCAATGAATCGATATCTTTTTGATCGGGTCTTAATTCTGCCGAAGGCGCTTTTTCAATAATATTGACAGGAATAATTTCCTTATCCCGGTTAATATAACGGGCAAGCGCATACACCTGCATTTTATAAACATCTCCCAAAACACTTAATCCACCGGCCATATCACCGTACAACGTTCCATACCCGGTTGCCAGTTCACTTTTATTGGAAGTATTTAAAAGGATATAACCAAACTTATTGGCAATGGCCATAAGCAGGTTACCCCTTGAACGACTTTGCAGATTTTCTTCTGCCACACTGAAAGGAAGGTTTTTGAATTCAGGTTTTAATTCTTCCATAAAGGCCTCATAAATATTTTTTATGGGTATGATGGAATATGGATTATTTAATGTGATGCTGAGTTTTTCCGCATCACTAACACTATGGCTAGTCGAAAATTGCGAAGGCATTAAAACCGCCTTTACATTTTCGCTTCCTAATGCTTCGCAGGCAAGTACCAGGGTCACCGCGCTGTCAATACCACCACTTGAACCGATGATGGCTTTTGTAAATCCCATTTTATTAAAGTAATCCCTGATGCCTAAAACCAATGCAGCATGTATTTCCCGGATATTTCTTTCCTGCACCAGGTAATCAATGATCTTATCCGGATCATTTATTTTTGAAACCCGCATTTCTTTATCAAATTCTTTTTCGGCAAAGCGGCTATCCTGTTTAGGTGTTTGGGGTGAAAACAAATCCTTTGTATCTATTACCGCGTAATCTTCTTCAAAATATTTTAATTCCTTTACCACGTTACCCTTTGCATCGAATGCCAGGCTGCCACCATCAAAAACCACTTCTGTTTGCGAACCCGTGGCATTGCAATAGATCATGGGTAATCCATATTTTAATACATTCAACCTGACCATTTCTTTGCGGTCATCATCATGATCATAATCGAATGGAGAAGCGGAAAGATTGATCATCAGGTCAGGCTTTTTTCCCACCAAAATATCCATGGGGCAGGTCCTGTACAAGGGATTATCACCCAGGTTCCAGATATCTTCACAAATGGTAATGGCCAGTTGTTGTCCTTTGAAAGTGACAAGCTGCCAATCATATGCAGGTTCAAAATATCGATCCTCATCAAAAATATCATAAGTAGGCAGGCAGGTTTTATGCACTACTGCTTTGATTTCTTTTTCGTGTAAAAGAAAAGCAGCATTGAAAAGATCTTTCCCTTCCCTCCTTGCATTTCGATCCGGGGCGCCGACTAAAACGCCAATATCAGCCGTATGTTCTTTTATTTTATCAATGGCATGAAAACACTGATCAACAAAATCTTCAAACTCTAAAAAATCGCGGGGCGGATACCCGCAAATGCATAACTCTGAAAATACGACCAGGTCGGCCTTTTGTTCTTTGGCCCATTGAATAGCTTCTATGATCTTTTGCGTATTTAATTCAAAATTGCCTATATGATAATTTTGCTGGGCTAGTGCTATTTGCATTTTTAAAATGTTTGGTATTCGAATGGCCTGCCTGTTATGCTGCTATGCTTTTAAATGTCTTCCTCTCTTTCAATCATCAGGATAGCGCTTTGAGGAACTATAAAATATTTTTCGCCCTGGTAAATGATCTCGGTGGCGCCGCTCAATAAAAATATAGCCAGGTCGCCTTCTTTTGCCTGCAGGGGAACATATTTTACCTGGTCCTCTTCACTTTTCCAGGGTTCATTTTCTGGTGGCACGGGAATTACATACCCGGGGCCCGCCTTGATGATCAATCCTTGTTTCACTTTTTCCTTTTCCTGTACGCCAGGAGGCAGGTATAATCCACTCTCCGTTCGCTCATCTGGTTTACTTAGCCTGATCAAAACACGGTCTCCGATGACAATCAGTTTTTTCAAACGGTTATCCTGGGTAATATGCATAATGAGATTTTAGTAGTTACAAAAATAGGAAACCACGGGGCAACATATTTGCATTACTGAAAGCATCGTACCTGCAAAAATCGACCCCATTGAAAATAATCAGCCCTTGTATATAGTTCAAATGGCTTAATTTTATTATCAATCTCAAATAAATTTTACCAATATGGAAGGAAAGAAACCTAAATTATTATTATGCGAAGATGATCAGAACCTGGGCAGTGTGTTAAAGAATTATCTTGAATTGAATGATTACGATGTAACGCTTGAGCGTGATGGCAGACTTGGACTGGCAGCTTTTCAAAGAGAAAAATATGATCTGTGCCTGTTAGATGTCATGATGCCAAATATGGATGGATTTACACTTGCGGAAGAAATCCGCGATATTGACCCGGATGTTCCTTTATTTTTCCTGAGTGCAAAAACAATGAAGGAAGACATCATCCAGGGATATAAATTAGGTGCCGATGATTACATCACCAAACCATTTGACAGCGAAGTTTTATTGCTGAAAATTAAAGCGATATTAAAACGCAATGAAGAACTGAACCGCGAATCAGAAAACAAAGAATTTGACCTCGCCAGTTATCATTTCAATCCAAAATTGCGTGAGCTGAGTCATAATGGAATTATGCAAACATTATCACCCAAAGAAAATGAGTTATTGAAATTATTGAGTGAGCATATGAATGATCTTTTACCAAGAGAACATGCATTGAAAAAGATCTGGGGCAGCGATACTTATTTTAATGGTCGTAGTATGGATGTATACATTGCCAAATTGCGCAAGTATTTAAAAGATGATCCAAAGAT
>CAMPGG010000305.1 GCA_946885335.1 uncultured Chitinophagaceae bacterium | reverse complement strand
CTTTTTTGGGGTTCCATATCCTTATTGAGGTTCATCAACATGATCACAAAAAGGAAAAGCACCATGATAGCACCAGCGTATACAATGATGTTCACAACTGCAAGGAATTGTGCATTCAATAAAATATAGTGTCCGGAAATTCCAAAGAATGTAACGATCAGCCAGATTACGCTGTAAACGGGATGCCTGTTTATTACAACCATGATAGCGCTAACCAGCACCAATGCAGATAGAAACCAGAATAATATTTGTGTGATACCCATTTTCTCTTAAGCTGTAGATCTTTTAATTTGACTAATTCCCCGTTGTTTCCTGTTCACCATGATTTGGCTGTAACTCTTTTGCAGCAGCCCTTTCACCCAATGCTTTTTTATACCGCTCCGGATCTTCAATCGGATGCGGAATCAACAGATCCTGTTTATTATAAATAAATCCTTTTCTGTGATAGTTTGATGGCGCAAATGTCTGGGAAAGATAAATTGCATCTTTAGGGCATGCTTCTTCGCATAAACCGCAGAAAATACAACGCAGCATATTGATCTCATACTTAGCTGCATATTTTTCTTCTTTGTAAAGATGTTCTTCACCCGGCATGCGCTCAGCTGCTTCCATGGTAATGGCTTCTGCAGGACAAGCTACTGCACACAACCCGCAAGCTGTGCAACGTTCACGCCCTTCTTCATCACGGTTCAAAATTTGCAATCCTCTCCAAACCGGTGGAAAATATCTTTTTTGTTCAGGATAATTGATAGTTGGCCGCTTTTTAAATAAGTGACCGAAAGTGATCATCATTCCTTTAATAATGGCAGGCAGGTACAAACGCTCACCAAAGGTCATTGGTTTGCGTTCTACAACTTTTATTTTATCCGTTAATGCTTGCATATCTCTTACTCCTTTATTTCCCGTTCTCCCTTAATGGGTGCAAAGAAATTAAATTATCGCATATAAACCATTGTTCCGGCTCATACTATTTATTCAACCACAAAATAATGACTGCTGTGATAACCATATTAAACAATGCCAATGGTATCAATTTTTTCCAGCCCAAATTCATCAACTGATCATATCTAAAACGTGGGATCGTCCAACGTATCCAGATAAAAACAAATAAAAAGAAAGCCACTTTTAAAAACAAGGACAAACCACCCAGGATGGTAACCCAATTATGCCCAATGCTTTCTCCTAACGAAACTTCATTTACAAATGGAATATCATAACCGCCAAAATATAAAGTTGCCATGATAGCACTACTAATAAACATGGCGATGTATTCCGCAAACAGATAAAAGCCCAGTTTCATGGATGAATATTCCTGGTGATATCCAAAGTTCAGTTCATTCTCCGCTTCAGGTAAATCAAAAGGAGTCCTGTTGGTTTCAGCCAAAGCACATATAAAAAATATTAGAAAGCCGAGTGGCTGGTAAACAATGTTCCATGGACCGGTCATTTGCTGTTCTACAATCACACTCATTTTTAAAGAACCGGTAAGCATCAATAATGCGATAAGGGTTAAACCCATGGCCAGTTCATATGAGATCATCTGCGAAGCACCCCGAATACCGGCAAGCAATGAGAATTTATTATTTGATGCCCAACCGCCGATCATGATACCATAAACACCCAAACTGATCACTCCAAAAATATATAACACACCAATATTTATATCTGCCACCTGCAGGCTGATATTGCGATCAAACCAATTTAACGTACCACCCCATGGAATCACCGCACTGGTCATCAAAGCTGTGATCATAGCCAGAGAGGGACCTAAAATAAAAAGGAATTTGGAAGAAGTCAGGGGGATGATTTCTTCTTTGAAAAAAAGTTTTCCTCCGTCGGCCAGTGGTTGTAAAATACCAAATGGCCCCGCACGGTTAGGACCGCGGCGATCCTGTAAGAATGCAGCCACTTTACGTTCTGCATAAGTGCTGTACATGGCAATCAGTAATGATATACTTACCACTACAACCACCAGTGCCAGTTTTTCTACAATCAGCCAAATATCAATTGCCATTAAATCCATGTTCCGGTTTTCTTTTTAAGCAATAATAGTTTTAATCAATTTTGTTCAACACTTATTTCTATTCCAACTCCTTTTTGTTATTCACTTCACCTGCTTTTTTATCTGTAGGATTGGTTGCAAACGCATGCGGATCACCTGTAAATGTTTCACCACTTGCCGGCCCGGGAATTTCACTAAGATCTACATTATTTACACCACTTACAGAATGAATATCCATGATCAGCTTCGGTGCTCTTCCACCCATAACATCCGTAATCGTTTCCGGTGGTTTTACAGTATTTATATAATGTCCCTGGCTGATGACCGAATGCCTGTTCACTTTTGTGGGCCCTTCTATCACCCAATCACTTGTTTTCTTCTTTTCAAAACGGCAGGTATTACAGATCCATTCACTTACCTCACCCCACTGATCTTTTCTTGCGGTTGTTCTTAATACTTCATCGCCTCTGAGCCAAATGGTAACTTTTCCCGTACATGTTGGACAATCACGGTGTGCATCCATTGGTTTTGTAAACCATACCCTGTTTTTAAATCGGAAAGTACGATCCGTCAGTGCACCAACCGGGCAAACATCAATTACGTTTCCGATAAAATCGTTATCGAGAGATTTTTCTATATAGGTAGCAATCTCAGAGTGATCGCCCCGATCTAAAATTCCGTGAACTCTTTTTTCGGAAACCTGGTCTGCTACATAAACGCAACGATAGCAAAGAATGCAACGCGTCATATGCAATTGAATGTATGGACCAAGATCATGCTTATCAAATGTGCGACGCTTAAATTCATAACGGGTTCCCTCAACACCATGCTCGTAACTGAGATCCTGTAAATGACATTCACCAGCCTGGTCACAAATCGGGCAATCCAACGGGTGATTGATCAACAATAATTCAACCACACCCTTTCGTGCTTCGAGCACACTTGGATTGGTAATATTTTCAACCACCATTCCATCCATTACATTGGTACGGCAAGATGCAACCAGTTTTGGCATGGGACGAGGGTCAGCAGCAGATCCGGCAGCAACTTTTACAAGACAAGTTCTGCATTTACCACCACTGCCTTTGAGGCTGGTATAATAACACATGGCCGGCGGAACAATATCGCCCCCGATCTGGCGGGCAGCATTTAATATCGTTGTACCCGGTTCCACTTCAACCGTGATATTATCGATGGTTACTTTGAATAGTTTCTTTTCTTCGGTCATATTATTAAGTCAAAAGTGAAAAGTTAAAAGTGAAAACTTCACTCCTTTTGATTTCGTTTTAAAGTCAGAATTGATTTTGCAATAATTTTAGAAATTTCATCAGCTTCTTTGATCAATTGATTTGCTACCTCTTTATTTACATTCATAGTATCTCTTATCAAACAAAGCCAATATTTAGTTTCATTGGCTGAACGCAAAGCAATTGAAAAACAGTTAACCAGGATTTTTCTTGAGTTGCCCGATTTACCTTCAATTACATTTGCTCCTACAGAAGTTGCACTTCTTAACAATTGATCTATTACTGAATGATAAACTCTATTAAAATCATTATTATTAATAAAAAGAACTACATTTTTTGAGAACGCATAACACCTTAATTTAAGGTCGAATACTTTGTCGGGGTTCTCCAACTTTTAAGTTTTAAGTTTTTTATTTTTAACTTATTACTTCTTCTAACGGTTCCGCATAACCGGCTAAACCGTAATTTCTTCTTAAACATTCTTCCGGGTTTTGCACATGCCATTCAAATTCATCCCTGAAATGACGGATAGCCGCAGCTACGGGCCAGGCTGCCGCATCTCCCAATGGACAAATCGTGTTTCCTTCTATTTTGCTTTGAATATCCCACAACAGATCAATATCACTCATTTTACCTTTGCCTTTCTCGATATTCAATAATATCTTTTCCATCCATCCCGTTCCTTCGCGGCAAGGCGAACATTGTCCGCAACTTTCATGACGATAAAAGCGGGCTAAAGTATATGTATGACGAACCACACACTGATCTTCATCCAGCACTATAAAACCACCTGAACCCATCATAGAACCTGTCTGAAAACCTCCGTCAGCAAGACTTTCATAGTTCATCATGCGGGTCTCTCCTTTGGCTGTTTTTAATAACAGGTTGGCCGGTAAAATGGGTACAGAAGAACCGCCCGGAATACAGGCTTTTAACCTGCGACCGTTTGGAATGCCGCCACAATATTCATCACTGTAAATAAATTCTTCAACGGAAATCGTCATATCAATTTCATATACACCGGGCTTTTTAATATTACCACAGGCAGAAATTAATTTTGTACCTGTTGACTTACCCATCCCGATCTTGGCATATTCATCGCCCCCTTCATTTATAATAG
>CAMPGG010000304.1 GCA_946885335.1 uncultured Chitinophagaceae bacterium | reverse complement strand
TTTCAATCCAAAACATTGCAAACATATTTTGTAGCGGATCAAAAACCAGGTTCATTAAAGAAAGGTTTGGACAGGTTATGCCGCTATGCGGAAGACGCTGTGAACGATGGATTTGAAGTGTTGATACTTTGTGATCGTGCTGTGGATTCTGATCATGCCACAATACCATCTTTACTGGCAACTTCAGCTGTTCATCACCATTTGATCAGGAAAGGCCTCCGCGGAAAAGTAGGAATTGTTGTTGAAGCTGGTGATGTTTGGGAAGTGCATCATTTTGCCTGCCTGATTGGTTTTGGTGCAACTGCCATCAACCCATACCTCGCACTTTCATCTATCAGGGATATGAAAGAAAGCGGTAAACTGCAAACCGATATTACAGAAGATCAACTGAAAAAAAATTATATCAAAGCGGTAAATGATGGATTGTTAAAAGTGTTTTCCAAAATGGGCATTTCCACTTTGCAATCATACCAGGGTGCACAGATCTTTGAGATCATCGGGCTGAACCAAGCGGTAGTCAACAAATATTTTACAGGGGCCGTTTCCCGAATCAGCGGCATGAACCTGGATGATATGGCCCGCGAAATTTTGGTAAAACATTTTTTCGCATTTGGCAAAAAAGAAATCCCATCAGATCGGTTACCCGTTGGCGGTATATACCAATGGAAACGCCGCGGAGAATTTCATTTATTTAATCCGCAAACCATTCACCTGTTACAATATTCAACCAGGATGAATGATTACAGCATTTTCAGAAAATATTCAACCCTTGTCAATAACCAGGAAGAAAAAGCATGTACGATAAGGAGTTTATTCAGTTTCAAAAAGAATCGTCCATCCATCGATATTAATGAAGTAGAACCCGCTGAAAATATATTTAAAAGGTTTGCGACCGGTGCCATGTCATTTGGATCCATTTCGCATGAAGCCCATTCAACGCTGGCCATTGCCATGAATCGTATTGGCGGAAAAAGTAATACTGGTGAAGGTGGGGAAGATGAAAAACGTTATGAAAAATTAGCGAATGGAGATTCAATGCGCAGTGCGATTAAACAAGTTGCATCTGCAAGATTTGGTGTAACCAGTTTATACCTGACGGAAGCGGATGAATTGCAGATCAAAATGGCACAGGGAGCAAAACCCGGTGAAGGCGGTCAGCTTCCCGGGCATAAAGTGGATGAATGGATCGGGCGTGTTCGTCATGCAACGCCTGGTGTTGGATTGATCTCTCCCCCACCGCATCATGATATTTATTCTATTGAGGATCTTGCCCAACTGATTTATGATCTGAAAAATGCAAACCGCGATGCAAGGATCAGTGTAAAACTTGTATCCAAAGCAGGTGTGGGAACCATTGCCGCCGGTGTAGCCAAAGCAAAAGCAGATGTTATCCTTATTTCAGGTCATGATGGTGGTACGGGTGCATCACCGCTTAGTTCGGTTAAGCATGCGGGTTTGCCATGGGAACTGGGATTGGCAGAAGCGCAACAAACTTTAGTAAGAAATCGTTTGCGCAGCCGCGTTGTGTTACAAGCTGACGGGCAAATGAAAACAGGAAGGGATATTGCCATTGCAACATTATTAGGTGCCGAAGAATGGGGCATTGCAACGGCTGCATTGATTGTTGAAGGATGCATCATGATGCGTAAGTGTCATTTAAACACCTGCCCGGTTGGTATCGCTACGCAGGACCCGGAATTGAGAAAACGATTTGATGGAAATGCAGATCACGTAGTAAACTTTTTCCATTTTATTGTTGCCGAATTCAGGGAGATCATGGCGGAATTAGGTTACAGAACGGTTGATGAAATGGTTGGCCAGGTAGATGATCTGCAGGTGCGAGAAAATATACAACATTGGAAATACGAGCACCTGGATTTGTCAGCCATTTTATACAAAGAACCAGCATCCATTCATACACCATTATGCAATAAAGAAAAACAGGATCATCTTTTAAATGAATCGCTTGACTGGCAGTTAATGGATGTTGCGAAAAAATCAATTGAAACAAAAGAAAAGGTTGTTGCTGAATTTAATATTAAAAATACGGACCGGGCTGTGGGCACCATTTTGAGTAACGAGATCACTAAAAAACATGGTGCAAAAGGATTACCCGAGGCATGCATCCATTTTAAATTCAAAGGCACTGCCGGGCAAAGTTTTGCGGCCTTTAATACCAACGGCCTGTTAATGGAACTGGAAGGTGATGCCAATGATTACTTTGGAAAAGGATTAAGCGGCGCATCGCTTATCGTTTATCCATCACCGAAAGCTACCTTTATTCCGGAAGAAAATATCATCATTGGCAATGTTGCTTTTTATGGCGCCACTTCGGGAAAGGCTTTTATCAGGGGTAAAGCAGGTGAACGTTTTTGTGTACGTAACTCCGGTGCACATGCGGTTGTGGAAGGTGTGGGTGACCATGCCTGTGAATATATGACCGGGGGCCGGGTAGTTATATTAGGAGATACGGGAAGAAATTTTGCCGCAGGTATGAGCGGCGGATTGGCTTTTATATATGATTTGAAAGGAAACTTCGCCAGTCTTTGCAACCAGGAAATGGTTGACCTGGAAACACCGGACCAGGAGGATTTCCAAATACTCAGGTCAATGATTACCGAACATTTCGATGCAACGGGCAGCGCCGTGGCCAGGTTTATTTTGAATGACTGGGATAATCAACTGCAGCATTTTATAAAAGTATTTCCAAGAGATTATAAAAAAGTGTTGCAGGCACAAAATCAAACCGTAACGGCCAACAAATAAATTATCAATAAAAAATATTGCGATGGGTAAACCAACAGGTTTTATAGAATTTACAAGGGAATTGCCTGCTAAAAAAAATGTGGAGCAGCGGCTGCAGGATCATCATGAATTTATTTCAAACTATACCGACCAGCAATTGAATGAACAGTCTGCAAGGTGCATGAACTGTGGTGTTCCGTTTTGCCATAGTGGTTGCCCATTAGGAAATATCATTCCTGAATTCAATGATGCAGTGTACCGCAAACAATGGCGGGAGGCATACGAGATACTGGCTTCTACCAATAATTTTCCTGAATTTACCGGGCGTATTTGCCCTGCACCTTGTGAAAGCGCCTGTGTATTAGGCATCAATCAGCCACCGGTGGCCATTGAAGAAATTGAAAAGCATATTATTGAAATGGCTTTTCAACAAGGATTTGTTCATCCCAAAAAACCAAACATATCGACAGGGAAAAAAGTGGCAATTGTAGGATCTGGTCCGGCCGGGTTAGCGGCAGCCGCACAACTGAATGCCGCAGGTCATCAGGTTACGGTTTTTGAAAGAGATGATGAACCCGGTGGCCTGTTACGGTATGGCATACCCGATTTTAAATTAGAAAAGTGGGTAGTAGATCGCAGGATCAATATTTTGAAAGAAGAGGGAATTATTTTTAAATGCCATGCAAATGTGGGTGTAAATATTTCCATCAATGACCTGCTGAGAGAATTTCATGCCATCATACTGGCAGGCGGATCTACAGTGCCAAGAGATCTTGATCTTCCGGGCCGTCACCTGAAAGGAGTGCATTTCGCTATGCCTTTTTTAAAACAGCAAAACAAAAGAAATCATTCAAAGGATCCATTGGTGAATGGAACTATTGAAAGCAATATAGAAGACCATTCCATTCTGGCCTTAGGAAAAGATGTTGTAGTTATTGGTGGTGGTGATACCGGCAGCGATTGTGTTGGAACAGCTAACAGGCAGGGAGCAAATATGGTAACGCAGTTTGAACTATTACCCAAACCTGCAATTGAAAGAACATGGAATATGCCCTGGCCTACTTATCCAATGACATTGAAAACCTCCTCTTCGCATGAGGAAGGCTGTGAACGGGATTGGGCTGTAACAACAAAAGAATTCATCGGGGATGAGCATGGACAACTAAAAGCTTTAAAAATTGCCAGGCTGGAATGGAAAAGCTCCGCTGATGGCAGGCCAGCATCTTTCCAGGAAATTCCCGGAACGGAAAAAGAAATCCCCTGCCAGTTGGCTTTTTTGGCAATGGGATTTGTTCATCCCCAAAAAGAAGGTTTATTAAATCAATTGGGTGTAGAACTGGATGAAAGGGGAAATGTAAAAGCCTCTGAAAAAAACTTTCAAACCAGTATTCAGAAAATATTTACGGCGGGGGATATGCGCAGGGGACAAAGCCTGGTTGTGTGGGCCATCAGCGAAGGAAGAGAATGTGCCAGGAAAGTGGATGATTTTCTTGGCAATAAAAACTCCGTTTTATATGAAAAAGATCAGAATATTTTATCTCTGTACTAAAAATAATTAACTTTTTTAGAGAATAAGCCATTTCTAAGGAAATGGCTTTTTTGTGCAAGAAATTTAAACAAAACCTTGA
>CAMPGG010000303.1 GCA_946885335.1 uncultured Chitinophagaceae bacterium | reverse complement strand
TTTCTTAATAATAAGCAACCAATAGGATAATTTGACAATGAGGCAATTTGACAATTAGCCAATTAAGCAGCCTGAATAGAAGGACTGAACATTTTTTTATTTAAACTATCCGGAAATAAACACCAATTCCAAATACCTAATTCCTAATTCCAGATTCCAATCAACCTTTCAACTTATAAACTACTCAACTTACTTAGGCATTACATAATTGGCCACATCTTCTTTGGTTATCGTTTTATTGGATAGAATGACTAATCTCTCCACCACATTTCTTAATTCGCGGATATTACCTGACCAGTTATAATCTTTCAGGTATTGAACAGCATCATCATCAATATGCTTAACAGCAATGCCGTAATCGCCACAGATATCTGCCAGGAATTTTTCAACCAATAATGGAATATCATCTTTGCGCTCATTTAATGAAGGCACATGTATCAAAATCACACTCAGGCGGTGATAAAGATCGAGCCGGAAATTTTTATCTTCAACTTCCTTCAATAAATCTTTGTTGGTAGCAGCGATCACCCGCACATCTACACTGATCTCTTTTTCTCCACCCACCCTGGTGATCTTACCTTCCTGCAAAGCCCTGAGAACTTTGGCCTGTGCATTCAGGCTCATATCGCCTATTTCATCCAGGAAAATAGTACCTCCGTTTGCTGATTCAAATTTGCCAATACGTTGTTTGATGGCTGATGTAAACGAACCTTTTTCATGACCAAACAATTCACTTTCTATGAGCTCGCCTGGAATTGCGGCACAATTCACTTCAATTAATGGTCCGTTTGCCCGATTACTTTTTTCATGGATCCAGCGGGCAACCAATTCCTTTCCTACTCCATTTTCACCGGTGATCATGATCCTGGCATCTGTAGGGGCCACTTTTTCAATGGTATCTTTTATTTTTTGAATGGCGGGAGAATGACCGATCATTTCCTGCACTTTGGAAACTTTCCGCTTTAAGGTGCGGGTTTCAGTAACAAGCGTTCCTTTATCCATCGCATTGCGGATGGTGATCAGCAGGCGGTTCAAATCTGGTGGTTTGGATACATAATCGTAGGCACCTTTTTTTACGGCCTCCACTGCCGTTTCAATATTGCCGTGCCCGGATATCATAATAATAGGTACATCCGGATTTAATTCTGCCGCCTTTTGCAAAAATTCAATGCCGTCCAGTTTGGGCATTTTGATATCGCAAAGCACCACATCAAATGTCTTTTCTTTGAATTTTTTTAAGCCTTCCTCTCCATCGGCAGCTTCTTCAATCTTATAACCTTCAAAAGAAAGTATTTCCGTCAGCGTCTTGCGGATGGATTTCTCATCATCAATGATCAATAAATCTGGCATGTAAAATAATTAAGAACGCAAAATTAATGTAAACGGGGCATTTGCAGGGAGCAACTAATGGGGAGCTTATAAAAAATTGGAGGCCGGATAGAAATCCAGCCTCGTTTTTAAAATCCAATATCCTATGAAAAACCGTTGCAAATATGCAATTAAAAATCGGAACGGTAAAGAATAAACGAAAATATATTTATCCTTTTTTTTGATCCGCAACTTCTTTATACAACAAATGTTTTAAATAAAAAAAGTTCCGGCATTAGCCAGAACTTCTTTATGAATAATGTTGTATTAGATTCTTATTTCTGCAGGTACATAACTTCTTTTACTAATTTAACCGTCCCTGCTACACTTGGTAATGCCCCGGTCACTAAATTAGGAGCATAATGCAAAGGAGCATCCGCAGCTGTTATGCGACGAATAGGTGCATCCAAATAATCGAATCCTTCTTTTTGTATGCGATAAGCGATTTCTGATGAGACGGATGCAAAAGGCCATTGCTCTTCAACAATCACCAGGCGGTTTGTTTTCTTTACACTTTCCAGGATGGTCATCCAATCCAACGGGCGGATAGTTCTCAGGTCGATCACTTCTGCGCTGATATCTTCTTTTTCCAGTTCACTCGCCGCAGCAAGAGCCACTTTCATCATTTTATTAAATGAAACGATGGTTACATCACTACCCTCTTTTTTTACATCCGCTTTCCCTAATTCGATATAATATTCATCTTCCGGTAATTCTGTTTTATCACCATAAGATGTTTCGCTTTCCATAAAAACCACCGGATCTTCCTCGTACCGGATAGCCTGTTTTAATAAACCTTTGGCATCGTATCCATTACTTGGCGAAACCACTTTCAAACCGGGAATATTAGCATATAAAGCCTCAAAAGCGGTGGAGTGCTGGGCACCTAACTGTCCCGCAGAACCATTGGGTCCACGAAATACGATAGGACAACTAACCTGTCCGCCACTCATGGCCAGCATTTTTGAAGCGGTGTTCAGGATCTGGTCCAAGGCCAATACGGCAAAATTCCAGGTCATGAATTCAACAATGGGTCTTAAACCCCGTTGAGCAGCACCAACGGCTACGGCGGTGAAACCTAATTCAGAAATCGGTGTATCAATCACTCTTTTGGGTCCAAATTCAGCCAGCATACCCTGGCTCACTTTATAAGCACCGTTGTATTCAGCCACTTCTTCACCCATTAAAAATACCCGGTTATCGCGGCGCATTTCTTCATTCATGGCTTCCCTTAATGCTTCCCTGTATGCTACTTGTCTCATAATTTTAAAATATGCGGGCAAAAATATGCGAGATGAAGGATAAAACCTAAAATTCGGGTAATGCTTATGAGCAGACTGTATTTAGTCTAAAGATTGTTGAACAGCTAACCGTTTATCTTGGCAGATGCATTTACATTTACAACTAAAAAAATTGACTGAGCATAAGCTTGATATCATCATTATTGGTGGCGGCCCCATCGGTCTTGCCTGCGCTTTGGAAGCAAAAAAAGCAAACCTTAGTTATTTAATATTGGAAAAAGGAGCCCTGGTAAATTCTCTTTTTAATTACCCGGTCAATATGACTTTTTTCTCTACGTCTGAAAGGCTGGAGATTGGCGGAATACCTTTTGTCAGCAACAATCCAAAGCCCACCCGTTCTGAAGCACTGGAATATTATCGCCGCGTAGCTGTATCCAACAAAATAAATATTCATCTTTTTGAAAAAGTTGAATCGGTTAAAAAAGAAAATGACCAATTCAAAATTCTTACTACTAAAAGTGAATATAGCGCTGCCAATATTATTATTGCAACCGGTTTCTATGACATCCCCTACCTGTTAAATATTCCTGGTGAAGAACTGCCTAAAGTAACGCACTATTATAAGGATCCGCATTTTTATGCATTTCAAAAAGTACTGGTGATCGGTGCAATGAATTCGGCTGTTGATGCTGCTTTGGAAACCTGGCGCAAAGGTGCTGAAGTTACCATGATAATACGCCAGCCGGAAATAGGTGAACGCGTAAAATATTGGGTGAAGCCTGATATTGAAAACCGCATCAAGGAAGGATCCATAAAAGCTTATTTTAATTCAACGGTGATGGCTATCCGCGAAACGGAAGTGGATATTCAAACACCGGAAGGGCTGATCACTATTCCGAATGACTGGGTGATCGCCATGACAGGTTACCAGCCTGACCTGTCTTTTTTACAAAAACTCGGCATTGAACTCTCGGATGATGATGTAAGGAAACCGGTCATCAATGATACAACGCATGAAACCAATATTCCCGGCATTTTTTTAGCCGGTGTCATTTGTGGCGGTATGAACACACATAGGCTGTTTATTGAAAACTCAAGGGAACATGCTGAAAATATTATTCAAGCCATCCGGGAAAGAATGACCATCCCAAAGACAGATTAGAAAGTATAACGTTAATGGGTAACTTATTCCTGCAGAATATCTTTCAATAAACCATTGATATCTTTTGCACGATTAAATACCATCAGGTGACCACCGTTCAGTACACAATGATCGGCCTTAGTATATTTAAAAGGCAACAAATGATCCTTTGAGCCATGGATATGAACCAGGCCATCCAGCCGCTTATCCTGTTTCCAGGTAACAATAGCGTTCAACGACCAGCGTATAAATCCCGGATCAGCATTTTTTACAAAAGTTTCAACAATAGCTTTTTCTTCTTTATTTTTTGAACCCACCATATGATTTAGCAAGGTGGCAATTTTAAAAAATCCAACTGGTAAATAATTTTGAAGTTTGTATTTTCCTGCCTTTTGAAAATACCAGGGAATATCATTTGCGGTCGCCATACTCGAAATGATGATCAGTTTTTGGGGTTGTTTGATCCGGGCAATCTCAGTAGCTATTAACCCACCAAATGAAAGCCCGATCAAAATGAAATCTTCGTTTGGCTGAATGTCTTGTGATAAACGGCTTGCATAATGTGATACGTCTTCAGATGGTTCAGGCTTTATCCATTCAATAAAATGCGGTTCATACCCGCCAGGCAATT
>CAMPGG010000302.1 GCA_946885335.1 uncultured Chitinophagaceae bacterium | reverse complement strand
CCCGATCTTCCATTTGCGGTTACGAATGCTTCCATTGCTTTTTATAATAATAGTGTGTACCTGGCGGGCGGGGAGAGAATGGATGATGTTTCTGATCGTTTCTTAAAACTGGAACTGGATAATCTACCTGCCGGTTGGAGGGAAATGCAACCTTTACCTAAACCACTTTCTCATACCGTAATGGTTGTACAGGCTAACGGTAATGAACAATCTGTTTATGTTTTGGGTGGAAGAAAAAGAATGCCTGGCAGTACCAGCGAATTGTATTCATCCAATTTCAGTTATGATTTCAATACAAACAAATGGAAAGAAAATAAATCCATGCCCTATGCGATGTCTGCAGGTACGGGTATGGCTGTTGGTGATCATTCGATATTATTGTTTGGCGGAGATAAAGGGGAAACGTTTCATAAAACGGAAGAACTGATCGCTGCGATCAACAATGAAAATAATGCGGCAATCAAAGAGGAGTTAATTAAAAAGAAGACCATTGTTCAATCCACGCATCCCGGGTTCAGCAAAGAAATATTATTGTATAATGCAATGGCGAATGAATGGACAATGGTTGATTCAATTCCCTTTGATGTTCCGGTAACAACTGTTGCCATTCAGCATAAAAATAAAATCATAATTCCCAGCGGTGAGATAAAAGCAGGCATTCGTACTCCACAAATATTGGTAGGTACAATAGAATTCAAGTAACGTTCAGCATTAAAGGCTCTTTTTCATGAATACTACTCAAACAAGTTTGAAGAAATATTATCCATGGGTTGTCGTTGGCTTGTTGTGGGTAGTGGCCTTATTGAATTATATGGACCGGCAAATGCTATCCACCATGAAGCCTTCCATGCAGGTGGACATTGCAGAATTGCAATCTGCCGCGAACTTTGGCCGGTTAATGGCCATCTTTCTTTGGATCTATGGTTTCATGAGTCCAATTGCGGGGATGATAGCGGACAAGGTTAACCGAAAATGGCTGATCGTAGTGAGTCTCTTTGTTTGGTCGGGTGTAACCTTTGCCATGGGTTATGCGGAAACATTTAACCAGTTATATATGTTGCGTGCAATCATGGGCGTTAGTGAGGCATTATACATTCCTGCAGGATTATCACTTATAGCTGATTTTCATTCTTCCAAAACAAGATCATTGGCCATCGGCATACACATGACCGGTTTTTATATGGGCCAGGCATTGGGTGGATTTGGTGCTACCATAGCCGATAGATTTTCCTGGAACACGGCATTTCATTCCTTTGGCCTGGTCGGAATTGTTTATGCTGTTATTCTTGTCATTTTTTTACGAGAGAAAAAAGTTGAAGTATCTTCTTTACCTGGTGACGGCATTCGTGTAAAAACCAAAATTCCATTGTTTAAAGGTTTAGGTCTTTTATTTACCAATATCTCATTTTGGATTATACTATTTTATTTCGCTGTACCCAGTCTGCCTGGTTGGGGCATTAAAAACTGGCTGCCTACTTTATTCGCTCAAAAATTAAATATAGAAATGTCAATGGCCGGGCCGATGTCAACCATCACGATTGCGGCTTCATCATTTATTGGTGTCATCATTGGTGGAATTCTATCAGATAAATGGGTACAGAAGAATTTGCGTGGCAGAATTTATACCAGTGCGATTGGTTTAGGATTAACAATACCAGCTTTATTATTTCTTGGTTTTGGTGATTCCCTTTTTTCAGTGATCAGTGCGGCGTTTTGTTTTGGTTTTGGATTTGGCATGTTCGATGCTAATAACATGCCGATACTTTGCCAGTTTGTATCATCCAAATACCGGGCAACCGCTTATGGACTGATGAATATGGTGGGTGTATTTGCAGGCGCTTTTATTACCGATTTATTAGGCAGGTCAACTGACGCCGGTAACCTGGGAAAAAGTTTCGCGATGCTTTCAGGAATTGTATTGATTGCACTCATTATTCAACTGAGTTTTTTAAGACCAAAAGCGAATGATTATGTGGATTAATATTGGAAATGACTCTAAAAAAATAAAAATGAATTGGAAAAAAAACTTTTGCCTGATGTTTCTTTTTGTTGCATTCTTTGCGACTTCTTTCTCACAGAAACCTAAACCAGCGACTTCTACTGCCGGTGAAAAAATAACCGTCACCTATTCACAGGTGCCTTTACTGAAAGGCGTAGATTATAATCAACTGTTTAAACTGACTGTATATGTACCTGCCGGTAAAAACATTCAATATAAAAGTTTTCAATTGCAGTTAAATGATGCTGCCGTAAAATCTATTGAAAAAATAAATGTGATCATTCGCGATGAAAGGTACAGGGGTTTCCTGGAAGGTGCTGATACAGTAGCCAGCGTTAACAATATGACTGCCGCATTAAACATCCCAGTGGATTTTGATTTGCGCCAGGGAGTGAATACGGTCTGGTTTATTACCAAATTGAAATCCAGTGCAGATATGGATAAAAAATTATTGGTTAATTTAAAAAACATCACTACCGGTAATGGTTATGTGCATTCCATCATACCAAAAACAAACACTGCTGCGGGCAAACAAGATGGTCAATACCGCGTAGGCGTTGCTATTCGCAAAGCATGGGACGATAGCGTACACACTTATCGCATTCCGGGAATTACCACAACGGACAAAGGCACATTGATTTCGGTTTATGATATCCGTTATAAACACAGCGGCGATCTGCCAGCCAATATTGATGTAGGCATGAGCCGCAGCACCGATGGTGGTCGCACCTGGGAGCCAATGAAAAATATCATGGACATGGGTGCGCCGCATGAAAATAATGGCGTAGGTGATCCTGCTATTTTGTTCGATCCCAATACAAAAAAAATATGGGTGGCTGCATTGTGGAGCAAAGGCAATCGTTCTATCGCCGGTTCCAAACCCGGACTTTCACCCGATACTACCGGTCAATTTGTTTTGGTAAGCAGTGATGATGATGGTTTAACCTGGAGCAAGCCTTACAGCATTACATCGCAGGTAAAAGATCCTGCCTGGCATTTATACTTCAATGGTCCCGGCAATGGCATTGTTATGAAAAATGGCACACTGGTTTTTCCATCGCAGTACTGGGATGAAACGACAAAGCCTGCATCAGTAGGCATTCCGCATTCATCCATTATTTACAGTGATGACCAGGGCAAAACATGGAAAAGTGGAACAGGTGCAAAAAGCAATACAACCGAAGCGCAGGTTGTTGAAACAACACCCGGCACATTGATGCTGAATATGCGGGATAATCGTGGGCAGTTCAGAAGTGTTGCTACCACAACCGATATGGGTAAAACATGGACAGAACATCCTACATCTTATTCAGCATTGATCGACCCGGTTTGCATGGCCGGATTTACAAAAGCAAGGGTGAATGTAAAAGGACAAATGAAAGATGTATTGTTTTTCAGCAATGTGGCTTCGCAAACAACCCGTAACAATACAACGATCAAAGCAAGTCTTGACCTGGGAGAAACCTGGCCTGCGAAAAACCATTTATTGCTGGATGAAAGAACAGGATATGGTTATTCAGCGCTTACAAAAATTGATGATAAAACGATCGGAATTATTTATGAAGGAATAAGAGATCTGTATTTTATCCGCGTTCCGGTGAGTGATATAATAAAATAATTCAAAACTGTTTTTGTGATGGTGTATGATGAAAAGGATTTAACCAGGTTAAAAGAATTTTATTCCAGTCAATTATTAAATGATACCGTTCCATTCTGGTTCCCCCGATCTTTTGATAATGAGCATGGCGGTTTTTTATTGATGCGGGATGCGGATGGCAGTTTGATCGATGATGATAAAGCCGTATGGATACAGGGCCGTGCAACCTGGTTGTTAGCAACCTTATACAATACCGTTGAAAAAAAACAGGAGTGGCTGGATGGTGCAAAATCGGGTTATGATTTCCTCAACAAACATTGTTTTGACAATGATGGACAAATGTTTTTTCATGTAACAAGAGATGGAAGACCGATTCGCAAAAGAAGATATTTTTTTTCTGAAACTTTTTATGTGATCGCGGCGGCTGCTTATGCCAAAGCCAGTGGTGATAAAGAAGCTGCTGATAAAGCCAGGCGAATGTTTGGCAAATGCATTGAATATGCAACTACACCTGGTTTGTTAAAACCAAAGTTTACTGATACCCGTCCCACACGCGGTATTGGTGTGCCCATGATCATGATGAATACTGCGCAGCAATTAAGAGAAACAATCGGTGATGATCGCTGCGATCAATGGATATCAAAATGGATCAGTGCAATAGAAACTTATTTTGTCAAGGATGATATCCGTTGCGTGATGGAACAGGTAGCACCTGATGGATCCATCATTGATCATATTGATGGGCGTACACTCAACCCGGGTCATGCCATTGAAGGCGCCTGGTTTATTTTACACGAAGC
>CAMPGG010000301.1 GCA_946885335.1 uncultured Chitinophagaceae bacterium | reverse complement strand
CGGGATGCGATATACTCAATAGTATATTCAGGGTTATTCAACATTGTTTTTGCATATTCTATACGTAAAAGCGTAAGATATTCAAGAATGGTTGATCCCGTTTTTTCTTTAAAAACCCTGCTTAGATTTCTTGCACTCATACCTGCAAGTGAAGCTAAGGTCTCGATGTCATTTTCCTTGGAAAGATTCTCAATAAGATAATCCTGCACTTCATGTATCTGCGGATTGATATGGTTCCTGTAATCAAGGTAAATGCTTTGCTGACTGTGCTTTCCACTTCTACGGTGATAAACAACAAGTCCTCTTGCAACTTTGTGCGTAAATAATGGACCTTTTAAGTCTTCAAGAATTGCTAAAGCCAAATCAATGCCTGCGCTGATCCCTGCACTGGTGTAAACGTTATTGCTTTTTACAAATAAAATATCTGCAACAACTTTCGCATCTGGAAATAGATTTTGTAATTCTTTTACACGCCTCCAGTGGGTAGTACATTCCGTATCTTTTAATAAACCCGCATAGCCCAGGGCAAAGGCCCCGTTGCAAATGGAGCAAATCTTAATTTTTTTGTCAGAACATTCTTTCAGCCATTTAAAAAATTTGTTTTCTGCTCCAAAAGAAATACTCCTTACATATTCCGCATCCATACCGGGGACAAAAATAAAATCGCCTTCCTTTAAATCGGCATTTGTAAAATCCTCCACCTTTCCAAAACCAAGGCCGGCTGTACTTACAGGTTCATTATTAAAACTATAGAATTTAATGTCTGCTTCAAATCCATAAAATTTAGCTTCAACAAAAACCTGTACTGGCCCGGCAAGATCAAGCAATTCAACATGTGGCGGAATGATAAAAGCTAGTGTTTGCATATTTGTGTTTGTAATGTTTATTGAAGGTACACAGAACGGGTTTGCATATGAAGGACAACAATATGTCAGTTACGGACACTTTTTTTATTTGTATGCAACGGATTCAGATGAAACATCCATTTTACTCCTAACTGACGATAAGCATTATTATTTTTTAATTGCCTGGAGTAAAACAGTTTCCGCGGTGGCAGGAAATACATCCTTTTCCAGTTTGCCTGTTACATTTTTAATTAAGAAAATGTTCTTCATTTCCTCATGGTGTTTAAAGGTTGAATTATTTTCAATGGAACGTACATCAGAACGATTCAATTCAAGGAACATAAAAAAGGGAAACATGGCAATTATGCCAAATACCTGGATTGCAAATGCTAACTTTTTCATTTTAATTGATTTTTGTTGTTAAAGTATAAAGCAAAGCTACCCCGGGTTTGAGCGGTTCAACAGACAGGCAGATGTCAAAAACAGACAACTTTTATTATAGTTTTTTTAAAAAGGATTTACCCTTAATGTAATTTGTAAATGGACGTGTAATTAAGAATCCTTATGAAAAATGGGACCATTGCTAAGCGCTATGCTTAATATAACGCCAATGGTTGTAGGTATTTGAGTTCGGCCAGGTATGTTTTAATTTTAAAAGAGGACAATGAACTTTAAAGTATATACAATTGGTGAAGTTGATTCATGAATCCGCCATTCGCTGGCGATATTCACTTGGTGAAACGCCCAATACTTTTCGAACGTAGCGACTAAAAAATGACTGACTTGAAAAATTCAGCGTATCGGCAATTTCAGTAAAACTGAGTTTTTTATTTTCTAAAAGAATTATGATACGCTGTGTGGTGTAATTATGAATCCATTCTAATGCAGTTTTACCGCTGTTTTTTTTACAGACTTCTGTCAGGTATTTGGGTGTTATAAAAAGCTTGCGGGCATAAAAATCAACTTCACGTTCCTCCATACAATGTTCCTGTACTAATTGCAAATACCTTTCAAACAAAGAACCATTCTGATTGGAAATACTTCGTTTTTCTATTTCCTTCGAAAAGATATTCCACATTTCCATTACAAACATTTGCAATTGAAGATTGATTATTTCCTTTTGAAACCTGTGTCTATCATTTTCATATTTTTTTTCCAGCAATTGGAAGTTGTACAGGCAATTTTCAGCATCTGGTTTAGAAAGATGTAACACAGGGTTTTCTTTAGAAAATAAATACGCCTTTATACCCCAACCAATATCAGGATTGTTTTTACTCATCAGGTCAAACGAAACAAAAAGACAGGTTGATTTAAAATCCCTCGAACTCTTAATGTTGTCTATAGATATCGCAGGCAAACATATCGCAATATCATTCTTCCCAATTTGATAAGTTTTGTTTTCTATTTTTAATTGGGCAGTTCCCTTATGACAAAGTATATGCGTAAAATAGTGTTCCTGGTAAATTGCTGGTATTTCCATTTTACCTTTCATTTCCACGACGATAATTTCCTTATTGATTTTAATATCTATTGATTTCATTTTGACTATTGCTGGTTAAAAATACCAAAAACCGTGTTTTGTGAAAATATTACTGATAAATATGTCATAGTGCGACCATACACACCTGGTAATTTTGTATGAACAAAAACAAAAGGAATGAAACAGCAAAACAACATCACCCGCAGAGATTTCTTATCGAAGTCAACTATGGCTGGAATAGGATTGGGAGTTACTTTAGGTACTCCTGGTATTTTGACTTCAGCGCAAATGAATTTAAATATAAAATCAACCCAAGGAATGAAATATGACACATTAAGCAAACGTAAACTCGGTTCATTAGAAGTTACCGAACTTGGTTTCGGTTGTATGAATATTGCCTGGGCTTACGGCAATCCGCCAACTAAACAGGATGCTGTTCAGTTGATCCGAAACGCTTATGAGCAAGGCGTACGTTTTTTTGATACTGCAGAAATTTATGGTCCACACATTAGTGAAAGATTAACCGGTGAAGCTTTGAAAGCTTACCGCAATGAAGTAGTAATTGCTAGCAAAATTGGATTTGATATTGATTTTGAAACTGCACAAATGAAAGGCGGTCTGAACAGCAAGCCTCAACATATTAAGCAGGCTGTTGATTATATGCTAAAGCGTTTACAGACCGACTATATTGATTTATTATACCAGCACCGGGTAGATCCTGAAGTACCGATCGAAGATGTTGCGGGTGCTATGGCTGATCTGATCAAAGCAGGAAAGATCCGTCACTACGGATTGTCTGAGGCTGGTGCAGCAACCATTCGTCGTGCACACGCTGAACATCCTGTAACTGCAGTACAAAACGAATACTCATTCTGGACAAGAGACCCAGAAGCAGAAGTGATTCCTGTATGTGAAGAATTAGGCATTGGTTTCGTTCCCTGGAGCCCGTTAGGTATGGGTTATTTGACAGGTAAAGTAACACCTGGCTACACATTTGCTGAAGGAGATATTCGTAAGAATCTGAATTTTCCTCGTTTTACTAAGGACGCATTAGAGAAGAACAAAGGCATTGTAGCATTATTGCAAAATGTAGGAGCACGCCATGATGCAACATCGGGGCAAGTGGCATTAGCCTGGTTACTAGCACAAAAACCATTTATTGTTCCTATACCAGGTACACGACTCATCCCGCATATGCAGGAAAACCTTGGCGCAGCCAAAGTAAAACTTTCAGCTGAGGATGTGAATGAACTCGAAAAAGGATTTACTTCTATTGGCGTGTTTGGTGACAGGGCTCCGGAAAATTTAAAAGCATCGCATGACATAGGTACAAGTATTGGTACTACATCCAAAGGAACCAATGGAAAAACACCTTTGCCGAAAAATTAATTCTTTACATCAAAACTTATAAACATGAAATTAATTACAACAACTTTTGTATTTGCTTTATTTTCAACACTGACATTCGCACAAAAAATGGACAATAAAAATATGGAACAACGATTAGCAGCCATTGAAGATAAAATGGCTATCAAATATGTAGTGGATGAATTTTCAAACCTTGCCGATACAAAAGAGATTGACAAACAGGTATTGCTTTTTACTGAAGATGGCGTGGTAGAATCTGTGTCAAAAGGCCAACCCTCAACACCTTTAAAAGGCAGGGAACAATTGAAACAGGCTTTTTCGGGTTTCCTTTCTAACTTTCATACAGTATATCACCAAAACGGGCAACAAACTATCACCCTGCAGGGTGATAAAGCAGAAGCAACAAGCTATTGTCGTGTGATATTAGTCGGTAAGCAAAATGAAAAAGAAATGAAGACAACACTTTACACCATTTACAAAGATTCCTTTGTGAAAGAAAATGGTAAATGGTTAATCAGTCACCGAACATCCAATTTTGTACATCGGGAAGTTGAAGAAGTGCAACATAATCAATAATCGCTAAACAATATTTAATGTTCCTGCTGTATATTTAAACTGGTGGCGATAATAGCCCTGTCTGCCAATTTAAATATTTAGTATGAAGTCTTACATTTTCCTGTTTGCTTTTTTTTGTTTGTCCTGCTATGCAAA
>CAMPGG010000300.1 GCA_946885335.1 uncultured Chitinophagaceae bacterium | reverse complement strand
GTTTTTGCAAACCGCCTAAAACATCTGTAAACGCTGAAGTAAATGAGCATTCAATAAAAACCGGTGCTGATCAAACGGAAAAATATTTGCCTTTATTAAAAGGGAAAAGAGTGGCTATCATGGCTAACCAGACCAGCATCATTGGGAATACGCACCTGGTTGACAGCCTGCAGAACCGGGGAATAAATATTGTAAAAGTATTTGGGCCCGAACATGGATTTCGGGGCAATGCCAGTGCCGGTGTAAAGGTTTCTGATGAAATTGACCAGGCTACAGGAATACCCATTATTTCTTTATACGGCCCAAAAAATAAACCAACAAAAGCTGACATGGCCGATGTGGATATACTGATCTATGATCTGCAGGATGTTGGTGTACGATTTTATACAAACATCAATGCATTGTCCCGGTTAATGGAAGCATGTTACGAAAGTGATAAGGAAATGCTGATACTGGACAGGCCTAACCCCAATGCATACCTGGTTGACGGGCCGGTGCTTGACATGAAATACAAATCAGGTATCGGCATGTTTCCCATTCCCATGAGTCATGGGTTAACTGTTGGTGAATTTGCGCTAATGGCCAATGGCGAAGGCTGGTTAAAAGATAAAGTAAAAGCGAAGATCACCATCATCCCGGTTGCAAATTATAACCATGAAATGCTTTATACCTTACCTGTAAAACCATCACCTAATTTAAATACGCAGCAGTCTATTATGCTCTATCCTTCAACTTGTGTATTTGAGGGTATTTATATGAATCATGGCCGCGGCACTTATTTCCCATTTACTGTTCTGGGCAGCCCGTTTTTAAAAGGTATTTACGAATTCTCTTTTAAACCAACAGGTATTAAAGGCATGGCTGAAACTCCTTTATTCATGGACCAGGTTTGTTATGGCATTGATCTGCGTGATTATGATGTGAACGAATTAATTAAAAGCAAAAAGATCAATATACAATGGGTGATGGAATTGTATAAAGCCTCTCCTAATAAAGAACAATTCTTTGATTCAAAACTGAGCAAAGAAATGGGGCTGGTTGAATACCGGGTGGGATCTGGTTTGTTCAGGCAACAGATTATTGATGGAAAAAGCGAAGAAGAAATTCGAGCAAGCTGGGAGCCTGCATTGAGTGAGTATAAAGAAATGCGGAAAAAATATTTGCTTTATCCCTAAAAAATAACCAGCCAATGCTGTCATTTGATAGTGGAAAATGAAAAATTGTAAAATGGAATTGCCAACAATATTAAATTGATTTGTATGAGTAAAAAATTTGAAGATTCAAAAGCTTCCGGTGTACATTTTCAATTGAGTAAATTAGTGGGTGAATGGGAGGGTACAACCAAATTGTGGTTTGAGCCAGGCAAATTAGCTGACGAATCACCCGTTCATGGTACCATGCGTTTAGTTTTGGATGGAAGATTTATTCTTCATGAATACAAAGGTAGCCAGTCTGGTAAACCATTGGAAGGAATGGCCTTTTACGGGTATCATTTGGGATTAAATAAATTTCAGTCTGCATGGATCGATAGTTTTCACAATAATACGGCCATCATGTTTTCTGAAGGCGAAAAAAATGACGATCAATTTTCCATGCTGGGTAGTTATGCATATGTAACCCCGGAAATAGAACAACACTGGGGTTGGCGAACAGAAATAGATATCGTTAATGATGATAAAATAATCATTACTGCCTATAATATAACTCCGGAAGGTGAGGAGGCGAAAGCTACCGAAACAGTTTATAAAAGAGTGAAGTAATAAGTTTCGGTTGCCATGATCATTGCTTCAGCCTCGTGTAATTTTTATATACAAAAAAAATATTTCATTGGCAGTAACGCTTCTCACATCAATAGCCGTTCTTTTAAGAATTATTTCCAATCCATTGGGAAATGTTTTTCAAAAGAAGTTGACTGCAAATGGTAACCATCCTTTAATCATCAATTTTTTAACCTACTTTTTTTTATCTGTCATTTGTGTTTTAATGGCCATGCGGATGACCTGGCATGTTTTACCAAAAGAGTTTTGGATTTATTCCATATTAGGTGGTATAACAGGTGCCATTGGAAACGGGTTTCTCGTAAAAGCATTGGAGAAAGGAGACCTGTCTGTACTTGGACCGATCAATGCTTATAAATCAGTTGTTGGTATTGTTGGAGGCATTATCCTGCTGGGTGAATTGCCTAATTTTTGGGGAATGATCGGTATTGCATTGATTGTGTACGGTAGTTATTTTGTACTGGATACTACAGCAGAAAGATTTTCCTGGGCATTACTTAAAAAAAAGGAAATACAATTCAGGACCTGGGCAATGATACTCACAGCCATTGAAGCTGTATTTATAAAAAAAATTATCCTGGCTTCATCCACAACCATTGCATTTTTCAGCTGGTGCTGGTTTGGTGCCGTCTTTTCTTTTTTGCTTTTGTTTTTATTTAAACTTGATATTAAAAAGCAATTTTCCGGGATAAACTTTCATGATTTAAACAGTTACCTGTTTCTTATTCTTTGTATTGGAACCATGCAGTTAACAACTAATTATGTATTGGAAAATATGGAGGTTGGATATGCGCTTTCTCTTTTCCAGCTTTCAACCATTATTAGTGTTTTACTGGGATATCGTTTTTTTAAGGAAAAGGATATTCGTAAAAAATTGATTGGTTCCGCAATCATGATCACAGGTTCCATAGTAATCATACTTTTAAAAGACTATTAACTTTATGTCATGAAATGAGCCATAAGCTATCGAATACCAACCGGGATGATTATTTGGCGAATTCCATATGGCTAAAAAAAATAAAAAAAACATATGACATCAGAAAAAGAAAAAATGCTTGCGGGTGAAATGTATGATCCGCTTGACCAGCAATTGGTGGAAGAAAGATTGCAAACAAGACTTTTGATAAAAGCGCTTAATGATACCCGGGAGGATGAGGTTGAAGAAAGAAACAGGATTTTAAATAAATTGATCCCTGGTGCAGGGGATGGTTTGTGGCTGCAGCCTCCATTCTATTGCGACTATGGCTCCAATATGAAAGTAGGAGATAAAGTTTTCTTCAATTTTAATTGCATTGTGCTGGATGTTGCACCGGTTACCATTGGCAGCCGCACCATGTTTGGTCCTAATGTACAAATTTACACAGCTACTCACCCTTTGGATCATAAAGAAAGATCATCCGGGTTGGAATATGCCAAACCCATAGTCATCGGTGATGATGTTTGGGTGGGCGGCAGCGTGGTTATTTGCCCGGGCGTAACGATTGGCGATCGCAGCGTGATCGGTGCGGGAAGCGTGGTAACAAAAGATATTCCTGCCGATGTTTTTGCTGCAGGAAATCCATGTAAGATAATCCGTGCTTTATAGAATGAAATGTATTATTATTAGTTTTTAAACTTTCAAATAGTCTAAATGCGTATACTTATTTTATTATTTCTTTTTAGTCAATCAATTCTTATATCCGCACAACCCTTGCATGAAAATGCTAAGCCTTTTATATTAGGTTATATTGATGAAATTCAGTCTAAAGAATTATCTGAAAAACGTGTATTGAATATTTATCTTCCTGAAGGTTACAAAAAAGAAGATTCAATAAAATACCCGGTCATTTATTTATTGGATGGGTCTGCCGATGAAGATTTTATTCATGTTACCGGTCTTATCCAGTTCAATAACTTTTCCTGGATCAACCGGGTTCCTAAATCTATTGTTGTTGGTATAGCCAATGTAGACAGGCGAAGAGATTTCACTTTTCCATCTACTGTCAAAGAAGAGCAGGAATGGTATAAAACTGCCGGTCAATCTGCTGCATTTATTTCCTTTATTGAAAATGAACTGCAACCATTTATTGAAAAGAAATATAAAGGGAATGGTGAACCTATGCTGATAGGTCAATCTTTGGGTGGCTTGTTAGCCACAGAAATTTTGTTTAAAAAACCACATTTGTTTAATAAGTATGTTATCATCAGTCCAAGCTTGTGGTGGAATGATGGGTCGTTGTTAAAACATTCACCACAAATATTATCAGCCAATCAAAACCCGTCATCTGTCTATATTGGTGTTGGCAAGGAAGGACTTGCGCCCAGTACCATACCGCATGTTATGGAAGTGGATGCAAATTTACTGGTTGAAAAACTCAGAAAAATTGATAATAAAAAACTGCAAATACATTTTGATTACCTGCCGGAAGAAGATCATGCAACCATCACGCACCAGGCTGTTTTTAATGCCCTGCGATTGCTTTATCCGTTAAGTAATAAAAAATAATAACATGTACTCGGAATATGTTTCGTGCTGGTTTGCGAAAGAATAAACAACAGAACATTTCAACATTGAAATATTTAAAAACAAAAAACCCCAGTAATAATTTACCAGGGAATTTTAAAGCGTGCCCGAGATCGGAGTCGAACCGATACATCCTTGCGGACGGCAGA
>CAMPGG010000299.1 GCA_946885335.1 uncultured Chitinophagaceae bacterium | reverse complement strand
GGTTCGGGCACGGTGGCCATTGAAGCGGCGATGATAGCCACTAACAGGAGGCCCGGTCTTTTCCGCACCAACTATGCGTTCATGCATCTGCGTGAGTATGATGAAAATATTTATTTAAAAGAAGACGGCTTATTAGAAGAACAGATTAGAGAAATTCCCGGCTTGCGCATTATTGCAACAGATTACAGTGAAAAAGCAGTGGAGAACGCAAAGAAAAATGCCATTGCCGCAGGTGTTTCCAAATTAATTGAATTCAAAGTTTGTGATTTTGCGCAAACAGAGATCCCCGACTCACCTGGTGTGGTATATTTTAATCCCGAATATGGTGAACGATTAGGCGATATACAAGAACTTGAAAATACCTATGGACTTATTGGTGATTTTTTGAAAAAAAAATGTGGAGGTTATTATGGATATGTTTTTACGGGTAACCTGGAATTAGCCAAAAAAATTGGATTAAAAGCTAAACGCAGAATTGAATTTTATACCAGCACCATAGATTGCCGTTTATTAGAATATGAATTGTATGCTGGCACCCGCCAACAATAAAATTTTAATTTTTTAAATTTGATGAACCAACATCGATTTAATTTGTTATCACTCATTAAATCAATTGTAAAAAATTAAAACTAAACCAATGCAAAACTTTAAATTCTCAGCGCTGCTGGGTGTTATTTTATTTTTAGGCGCTTGCACAGATGCACCCGAAAGCGATAAGGCAGAAACCACGGATGCCGTTAATGTTGATCAAACGGTTGCTGGAGCAGCTTATACCGTAAATACAAATGAAAGTAAAATTGAGTGGATAGGCACTAAAGTATCAGGTTACCATGAAGGAGAAATAAAATTGAAAGGTGGTCAATTGATGGTCAATGAAAATAATTTAGTAGGTGGAAACTTTGTTATTGATATGCCAACGATTGCTGTTACCGGGCCGGAAGATGTTGATGAAGAAAGCAACCAGAAATTATTGGGACACCTGAAATCAGCTGATTTCTTTGAAGTGGAAAAACACCCCGAAGCAACTTTCGAAATTACTTCTGTGACTCCTTTTACAGGAACCGTCCAGGATTCAGCGGATGCACGCCAGGCTTCCATCAGTGAGTATAAGGTAACTGATCCAACGCACACTATCAGCGGCAACTTAACCATTAAAGGGATCACAAAAAATGTAACCTTTCCCGCTAAAGTTTCGGTAACCGATAATTCAGTGGATGCATTGGCCAAATTTAATGTTGACCGCACCCAATGGAATGTTGTTTATCCTGGAAAAACAGATGACCTGATTCGCAATGACATCCATTTTGGAATCAAAGTAAAAGCAACAAAATAAATTTTCATCCAGCAAGAAAAATGCCTTTCAAATGAAAGGCATTTTTTTTTGTTGACCCTGATCCTCACCGAACCAAATATTCACTCTTCATATCTTAGGATTTCCTGGAACAACCTGGTTTATATGAGCGTTCATATTGTTTCTTATAAATAACTTCTTTTTCAACCTCTATTATTTTCTGTACTTTTCTTTTGCTTAATTGAATAGGTAATCCAATACCCATTGACCAGCCTGAAACAGCGGAACGCAAACTGGTAGTTGTTGTTTTACCACCTTCTTCCGTCACTAAAGTTTGTGTCCCTAAATTGCCCAGTCCTGTAAAATAATTCAGGTTCACTACAAACTTCTGGTCGCGGTTTTTACCAAAAATAAAATTGGCCCCGGTTACCAAAGCGGTATTGAAATCTCCTGCAGTGTATTGATAACTTTTTGATCCATTTTGCATTTCTGTTTCGATAGCATTGCTGGCACCAGGTACATATGCCAGTCCTGCCGAAGGTTGCACCTGCATGTACCATCCATTATTTTGCTTTTGAGAAATTTTACTCACCCTTACTTCTTCCATTGGTTTCTCTGCAGACTTTTTGTACTTGCTTCCACAATGGCTGCGGGAGGAATAAGATGTTTTTACTTCTTTTAGTGAACCACAGCTTTTTTTAATCACCACCACTTCCTTTTGTTGCACTTCTTTCTTCATCAATGTTTTTGATGTACTGGATGACGACTTATTAAAGAAAATAGGCTTCGTGGTAAAACTATATCCACCGGTTATGCTTATGCGATAATCCGCATTGTCGGTATTAAACTGCTTCATCCCCGTTGCCGGGTCATTAAATGTATAGTCGATGGCCGAACGGCTGGTGTTAATACCAATAAAAGGTCCATGTCCTTTTTTAAAAGCATAATCCAATCTCAAAGACATTTGCGGAGAAATAACATCATCTAACCCTGATTTAACTTTTTGATCATTGTACTTTAAACAAACCATTGAATTTTCGAAACCGATCATGGGGAGTAAACGAAGTTGTGCATGACTTTCAAAACCAAACACAACAAGCAAAATGCTTAGTAATGCAGTTCTCATATCATTTGGTTTTAGTGTCTGTTAATTTAAACTATTTCACTATCGCCAAAAAGTAAACTACATGAATGGTACTATTATATTTAAAAAATTGAAAATAAATAAACAATAAAAAATTACTCATCATTTTCTATTCCTGCGAGGCTTAGCTTTCACATTTGAAGCCTGAACAGTTTTACTTGAACCTGATACCAGCTCATTTAACTGTTCAATTTCAGGAGCAGTAAAATACCTGGTCTTTCCTAAAGGCAAATTACCTAAGGTTATATGCATGATGCGTACGCGGGTTAGCGTTCTGACTTCATAACCCAAAAACTCACACATGCGCCTGATTTGCCTGTTCAATCCCTGGGTTAATACGATCCTGAATTTTCGATTACCTTCTTGTCTTACAAAACATTTTTTTGTTACTGTACCAAGTACCGGAATACCATTTGCCATTTTATGAACAAAGGATGCATCAATGGCTTTATCAACAGTAACGATGTATTCTTTTTCATGGTTGTTACTTGCACGAAGGATCTTGTTTACAATATCACCATCATTGGTTAAAAAAATTAACCCATCAGAATCTTTATCCAGTCTGCCAACCGGGAAAATCCGTTTGGGAAAATTTATATAACTGATGATGTTTGTTTTGTCTTTCAGATCGGTAGTACTTGTAATACCTGGTGGTTTATTAAAGGCCAGGTAAATGGCTTTCTTTTTAGATTTAATATTTTCACCGTCAATAGCTACCTGGTCACCAGGCTGTACCCGTGTGCCTGGCATGGCCAGTTCATCATTGATGGTTACCCGAAAAGCTTCGATCAGTTTATCCGCTTCACGCCTAGAACAAAAACCAGATGCACTGATATATTTGTTGATGCTGATGGAATCATCTTTTGAAGCTGGCATGAAATGTTTTTGATGTTTAAATTATTTAATTTCCACGACCGCAAATACCGGGAAATGATCGGACGAAAATTTTCCCTGCCAGGTTTGGGAAAGCGTGGCATGTTTCAAAACTTTAATACCATTCTTTATAAAAATATAATCGATGGGTTCGTTACTGGTTTCTTTGGATTGAAAGCCGGTGAATGTACCCGTAGGCCCGTAATGCGGTGTTTCTGAAATGGCTTCTGACTGAATTACATGTTTTGGGTTATTGATGTCCGTTAGTACAAGGATGGGTTCATCTGTTGGCTTTGCATTAAAATCGCCCGTTAAAATAACCGGCTGATCTTTGGCAATCTCATTTATTTTATCCAGTATGAGCCGGGCACTTTCCTTTCGTGCAATTTTACCCACATGATCAAAATGAGTATTAAAATGATAAAATGTTTTATTGGTCTTTTTATCCCTGAATTGTGCCCAGGTTACTACTCTTTCTATAGCGGCATCCCAGCCTTTGAGCCCCGGTATATTGGTTTGTTCAGCCAGCCAGAAAGTTTCCGTTTTTAATAATTCTATTCGACTGGTATCATAAAAAATCGCGGAATATTCACCCCCTTGTTTACCATCTTGTCGTCCTACTCCTGCAAATTTATATCCTGGCAAACGTTGCTGCAGTTCTTCCATTTGCATATGCAATGCTTCCTGCACACCAACAAGATGCGCTTCATGAAATAAAATTTGAGAAGCAACCATATCCTTCCTGTGCGGCCAGGCATTCAGGCTGTCACCGGCGTGATTCAGGCGGATGTTAAACGTCATTACATTCAACTGGTTTTGGGCTTCCGCCGCCAGCATCATGCAAAAAACAGAAAATAATAAAATCATTTTTTTCATGTGTACATTTTTTAATGCTTTAAAGGACTAATCATCCGAAAATTTCGTTCAACAAACCAGCCAATCTTACACCACCAACCAATAATCTTTGATTCAATGTTTCTACATGATCATAGTTATAACGAAAACTAAGTTTGATTTCCTGATCACCAAATTCACTGTACAATTTCTGTGCAATAAAATAGGATTCCGAAACCCATGTACTTACCGGGGCCTGTTGCCAGGTTTTCAATTGATCATAACTAACA
>CAMPGG010000298.1 GCA_946885335.1 uncultured Chitinophagaceae bacterium | reverse complement strand
ACATTGCCTTTATAAATGGGATATGCGTCCAGGGTTTGATAGAATAAGCCTGCTTTTTCATTGTTTTCTTTTTCCACCACACTTAAACCACCCTTATTTTTTAACCAGCGTAAGGTTAACATAGAAACAAAAACTGCAAAAACAGGCGGTGTGTTTAACATGGAGCCGGCATCAATATGGTTTCGATAATCCAGGATAGATGGTATCTGCCTGTTCACTTTGCCCAATATTTTTTTATTCACCACTAAGATGGTAACACCCGCGGCCCCGGCATTTTTTTGTGCGCCGGCATAAATCAGGTCAAAACGGTTATAATCCATTTCGCGACTTAAAAAATCACTGCTCATATCAGCTACCAGTGGTATACCATCCTGGAAAAATAAATTCATGTCATGCCACTGCGTTCCATAAATGGTATTGTTCGTTGTAATATGCAGGTATTTACTTCCGCGGTTAACAGAAAAGTTTTTAGGTAAAAAATTATAGTTTGATTCTTTTGAGCTGCAAATAATTTCTACATTACCAAACAACCTCGCCTCTTTAATAGCTTTAGTAGCCCAAACGCCGGTATCCGTATAATCTGCAATTTCATTGTCATTCAACAAATTCATGGGCACTTGCATAAACTGGGTGGTGGCACCTCCTTGCAGAAATAATACTTCGTGATCTTCATCCAATTTCATTAATGCCCGGGCAGTTGCAATGGCTTCATCCATTACCTGTTGAAATAATGTGGTGCGATGACCAATTTCTAAAATGGATAATCCACTATTGTTAAAATCGATAATGGACCTGGAAGCTTCTTCGAAAACTTCCGCAGGTAAAATAGAAGGGCCTGCATTAAAATTGTGCAGGTGACGATTAATGATAGTATTCACTGTTTATGATTTCAGTTGCAAAGATATTGAGTTTCATTTAGGGTTAAGGGTTTAGAAGTTTAGGTTAGGTTGATATCCTTTCTTGGTTAAAGGTTTAAGGGTTTAAATGTTTAAGGATATTATCAAATCATCCATTCTTTTTAATCAGCCTAATTCCAAATTCCTGATTCCAAATTCCCACTCTTTTTAACGTATCAACCTGTCAACCTATTAACATAACATTCAACATTCTTTAGGTTTTCATTACTTGACTTTGGCATAGTATTCCGGTCTATAATACAAATTCAGGCATCCGAGAAAATCACTTTCGTTCACAAGAAAAAAACATGTTATGAAAAAACTATTATCTATATTAAGTTTAAGCATTGTGCTGGTAGTTTTATTATCAGCCTGTGGAAACAAGGCAGAAATTGAAGCTATGAACGCCAAACTGGAAGCATATAAGGATTCTGTAAAGATGGCTGCTGATACCGCAGGTTTAGCAGATTACCAGGCATGGAAAGCCCAGAATGAATTGGGTGAGTATAATGAATATGCATATGAAGAAGCCGCACCAGTAGCCTACGCTGTAAAAAAATCTTCACCTGCCCGTACAGTAGCCAGAAGAAGTACTTCAAACCAGAGTGGTTCAATGGGAACAACTTCAGGTAATACAGCTAAAGCTAAAAAGGGTTGGAGTAAATCAGCGAAAGGTGCCGCAATCGGTGCTGGTGCAGGAGCAATAGCAGGTGCTGTAATCAACAAACGTAATCGTGCAGTAGGTGCCATTATCGGTGGTGTTGCCGGTGGTGCGGTTGGTTACGGAATCGGAAGAGGAATGGACAAGAGAGATGGTCGATTTTAAGTAGAAATGTTAAGTCAATTATTATAGCAGGGCAAAAATGCCCTGCTTTTTTTATTGAATGAGTACATAAAAAAAGCTGCCCCTAAAGGCAGCCTTAACCGTTTAAATGTGTATCGAATTAAACATTTTGTCCGTCCGTATCAGTACCTGTTATAAAGGTTTTTGGATCTGATGTTCTTGTTCTGTCCCTGCTTGTACGACTATTGGTTAAACCACCTGAAGTCATATTATTAGAAGAGGAACTGGAAGTGTCAGCTTGCGTATCACCAGGAATATTCGCTACTTTTTTCTCTCTTTCATCGGTTTCTTCATTGCGCCCAGACCTTTCAACAGGATCTTTCCTGTTTACATCTTTACGCAGATCCTGGTCTTCCCTGTTTCTCCATTCTTCTTTTTCGATATTTTTATTTCTATCAGTCATGATTTTACATTTTAATAGGTGAATAAAATAATTCGCCTATAAAACGGTAAAAATTATGCCATGCAAATGAATAAAAGGGCCAGGATCACTTATCCTGGAATGCGGGAGATATATTTCTCAATCTGTTTAATCTGGTCAACGATCTGTGGAGTAGTGGGTTTTAAAGCTTTAGCTTTTCTGAAAAAATCTTTGGCCGCCCTGAATTCTCTTTTATTCATCATCAGGCTGCACATCTGCAAATAAGCGGCTGCCTGGTTTTCTTTATCAGGCAAACCTTTGCGGATAGCCTGTCTTATATAATTTTCAGCTTGTTTATTATCATTTCTTTGCATAGATATCATACCCATTTGCAATAAACTTGCACCCTCGGCTTCCTTCATAGGCATTCCCAGGTCAAGCCCCTTTTTCATCATTTTTTCAGCGCCAGCAAAATCCTCTTTCATCATGGCGATGTTACCACTTAATGTATAATAAACGGAACGGATAGGTTTATAAAGCAGGTTAGGATATTTAATGGAGGCAAGCACTTTCTGCGCTTCTTCCATATTACCACTTTCCATATGCTCTTGAATCAATCTTAATGGACCAAAAAAGAAATGACCCAGTATCAGTATCACACCAATAAAATATAAAGGAAAAGCCGGCCAAAAGCTGCTGGCGAAATTTGTAGCCACACCGCCAAGTATTAAAATAATTCCCAGGATCAGCCTGTATTTTATAAGTAGATTGTAAAATTTCATCAGTTGTTTTTTAAAAAGGATTGCAAAGATAAGATGATGAAAAGGAAATAAGATTAGTTTCCTATTTTTGCGCTCCGGTAAAAAACCTCTTTGGCTGCGGCTAAAGTGGTCTCATAGTTCAAGGGATAGAATAGGAGTTTCCTAAACTCTAGATCCAGGTTCGAGTCCTGGTGAGACCACTTTAGATCAGCAGCTTTTTAATTTCAGTTTAATAAACAGGCGCATAAAAAAATCCCCATGTTGCCATGAGGATTTTATACTGAGATTTATGAAATTATTTTTTCACCAATTCTTCTAACGGTGTTGGTGGAGGTACAACGTTGTTAACCGGTTTAGTCGTTTTCAGGTAAGCAAAAATTGACTTAAGGTCTTCATCAGTCATTTTTGCAATGTTTGGCCAGGGCATTGGAGGTAAGAGTGGCCTTCCATTTTCAAGCCCTTTAAATTTTCCTTTTCTTATTGCATTAATAAATTGCTCTTCGGACCAACTACCAATCCCGGATTCATCCGAACTAAGGTTGGCAGCATACGATGCACCCCATGGGCCGATAGCCATGGTTGTAGCATGATTGAAAAGAGCATATTTCTGTATCAATGCAGGATCGACTTTTTCGGTTGCAGGTCCGCTAATATGCCCGCCTAAAAGTTTTTCGGGGTCAGGCTGCGGTCCCATAGGTCCCATGATTTTGGTTGAATGACAATCATGACAACCAGCCACCTCAACAAGGTAAGCACCCCGTTCAATCCTGGAAGCATTTGTAGCAGGAGTTTCCGTTTCAACTTCAGCGGGTTTAGCCTCATCGCCTAAGCTGGCTTCGCTTTCTGTACATGAAACGATTGTAATTGTCATGAACAAAAAAAGGCAGGTGCCTGTAAATATTTTTTTCATTTTAGCTAGTTAATGGTTTTATGTAATTAGTTTAATTCAAATTAAAAAAACTATTTAGCAATTCAAAAAAGCCATGAATGAAGTGTAAAAATTCCAGGATCAGCCGTCAAAAATCCGTTTGAACAGAAAGTCCAAATGAGATAATCATTAAATCGCCATAAAACAAAACAGCCTGCATCATGCAGGCTGTGAATCTTTAAAAAATAAAAAAGGAATTTAACTCCGGTTTTCATCCCGGTTTTCTGTTGGAATTTGTCGGATGAAATCATCATAAGCCGCATCATCATGATCACTGTATACGCCATAAGCATCCATGCTATATCCAACCAAGCCATCATTGGCTTCCAATACATAAATGACGGACATATCAGATGGGTCTGATTCTCCCTCAAAACGGTAAACCTTAATGATCTTTAAATCTTCAGGTTTATAAATTTTACCGCTGCCAATAGTAAAACCACCCTCAACAAACTTGAATTCATTATCCTGTTTTTTTAGCCGCAATGTTTCAAGTACAGAAGTAACGGTAGTCATTTCGCCAGGTTTATCTTGCATAAATAGTATTTTAAAAAAATGAATGATTATTAGTTACAATAAATTCCTTCCAATTTACATACCTGCCTTTCCAGTACAGTAATTTTTATCCTGTTAAATCATTTAGCCTGATTTTTAA
>CAMPGG010000297.1 GCA_946885335.1 uncultured Chitinophagaceae bacterium | reverse complement strand
GGGTAGGGGTTTAAAACGAAATTAATGTTTCATGAACTTATACCTGGGCATTATAAATAATCCTTGAAACATAATTTCACAATGAATGATTTTTCTACTTTAAATAAGGATATATTTTTAAACGGTTATGCAAATTCAAGTAGCTTAAAATTATTACATACCGCAGTAATTAAAGATCCTATTAACCAGTTTCCGGTAGATGGATCTAATCTCACCATCGTTATATTGAGCTTTAACAGGGTTTCATGCACTACCAGGCTAATCAATTCTATTGTTGATTTTATACCAGGTTTTAAGGGAGAAGTTTTATTGATAGATAATGGATCTGTTCCGGATCAATTGCATTTGTTAGAAGACCAGCTTGCTAAAATCAAATCATTCACAATTAACCTGGTTAAACTGGAAAAAAATTATGGCGTAGCCGGTGCCAGGAATAAAGCCATGGAGTTTGTAAAAACTGATTGGTTTCTTTCGCTGGATAATGATATATACCTGGTTGGAAATCCATTGCCTTCTATAAAAAATTGCATAGAAAAATTAAATGTTCTTTTTTTAAATGTCCCACTCTTGCAGGCTGATGGAAAAACAGTTGATGCTTTCGGAGGCAATTTGTGGATTGAGCCTTATGAAGATGCTTATTTCATAAGCGGTACAAGTACTTTTCGTCAATTACCGGTAAGTGATATTCCAAAAGTGGATGCATTTGTTTCTACATTTTTATATGGCGGTGCTTCAGTAATCAATAAGCAGGCATTTCTAGACAATGATGGCTATGAAGGAAATATGTTTATTGGCTTTGAAGACACGGAGTTGTCATTGCGGTTGACAAAAAAAGGTATCAAAATTGGGAATGCAACTTCATTTAGTTTTATTCATGCACATGAAGCCCCAAAAAATATTGCTGATGAGGATGCGGAAAAAGCCCGTTTTTCAGCTGATCGTATCCGTGAGTCAAGTGCATTTTTTAAAGAGAAACATGGATTGATGGTTTGGAAACCCAGCGTGGGTGATTGGATTAATGAACGTTTCAGGGACCTTAACATAATTAATTCAAACGAAAGAGAGAGTGAAATTATTGATCATGATAGGTGCGAAATGGCTATGAAGTTTAGTGATCTTTCTGAGATCAGCCATATAGAGCCTTTGCCTGTTCAAGCAATGAGTGTAGAACGTGAATTAATTGAATTGAAAGAAAAACTTAAACATGCGGAATACACAATCCGCATGATGGAAACAAGCAAATTCTGGGCAATCAGAAATTTTTGGTTTAAGCAAAGAAGAAAATTGGGCCTTGCTGATGATGGAATTCCATTTTCCCTTAGAAAATTAAAAATCAAAAACGCAGCAAATTTTAAAAGCAATTCAAATGGAACTGAGCCGTACAATTATAAAAAATTATTGAAAGAAAGACCAAAAGTATCAACTGCGAACAGTGTTCTGGTATTTGTGCCATTTATGGTTGTAGGGGGTGCTGAAACGGCCATATTACATGTGTTGAAAGGATTTAAAAACAATCATACACATGTTACACTGATCGTTTCCAACCACCCTGTATCAAATAACATGGGAAATACTGCTGAAGAATTTTTAAAAGTCTGCCAGGATGTTTATGTGCTGGAAGATTATAATAATTTATGGAACGATCCTGATAAGTGGAAGCATTGGAGAAATTTAACCAGGGCAGTTATCAAACAAAGAAAGATTGATACCATTTTAATCAGTAACTCTTCATTCGCTTATGCTTTATTGCCAGAATTGAAAACTGAGTTTCCGGATATTAAGGTCATTAACCCGGTTTATAGCATAGCAGGTCATATGGTTGATAATATAAAATATGAACCTTTTATTGACCTCACCGTTGTAGAAAATCCATTAGTAGAATCTTACCTGGTAAAGGAATGTTTTAGAAGCCCGCAAAAAGTAATAAAAATTGAAAATGGAGTAGACATCAATAAATATAAACCTGCTTCAAATAGAAATACAGCTAAAAAGATAAATGGTTTTTCACTGCCTGCGGGTAAAAAAATTATAACATTTTTGGGAAGGTTATCGGAAGAAAAAGCCCCGGATATTTTTCTTGAAATTGCAAATTGTATGAAAGATAATCACGAAGTCCATTTTATGCTTTCAGGAGATGGTCCCATGTGGAATCAACTAAAGTTAATGATGACCTCATTAAATATTAACAATGTAACATTTACAGGCTTTGCCGATTCGGTAGAAGTGTTGTCTGTATCTGATATATTATTGCTGCCATCCCGCATCGATGGCAGACCCAATGTTGTTTTGGAAAGTCTTGCAATGGGAGTACCAGTTATTGCTTCAAACGTTGGGGGATTGCCCTGGATTATATCGGCTGACAAAAAAAACGGAATTATTTGCGAAGCAGGCAACATCCAGGAATTTAAGAATGCAATTATTGATCTTTGCAGGGATGTAGATAAATTAAATGAGTTTAAAATTAGATCGAGAAAATACGCCGAGGAGTTCCTGGATGTTAAATACATGCAATCAGCCTATTTGAATATCTGCAAGGCTTAAATTAAAATGCAGAAGTTTTAATATTTGCCAATTGATTCATAGCATTAATGATGTATAATTCTAACAAACTTGCAGATAATGATATAAACAAGCCGTTCGTTTCGGTTATTACTCCTGTCTTTAATTTAAATGCCATTATCAATGAAACCGCCGATTGTATTTTCCATCAAACCTTACAACAATTTGAATGGATTATAGTAGATGATGGCTCCCAATCATTAGAGACCAAAAATATATTGGACCAACTTGTACAAAGGGATAATCGTATCCAGGTTATAAAGCATGATTCCAATCTTGGATTACCTGCAGCAAGAAATACAGGAGTAAAGCATAGCCAGGCAAATTATGTTTTCTTTATTGATGGAGATGATTTAATAGATCATACATTTCTCGAAAAAGCTTTTTTGGTCCTTGTACAAAATGAAAATTTCGCATTTGTAAATTCATATGTAAAAGGATTTGGGGCACAGGAATATAAATGGACCGGCGGGTTTCATGAATCAGAACTTTTTCTCAAAGAAAACCGGAATACCAGTTGTTTTATGGCCAGGAGAAATGTGTTTGATAAAGTGATCTTTGATGAAACAATGAAAGATGGTTGCGAAGACTGGGATTTTTGGTTGAATGCAGCATCAAAGAATTTTTGGGGTTATACTATTCCTGAATTTTTATTTTTTTATCGCCGCCATACAGGTAATAAATGGACTACTCTAAATGGGAAAAAATCTTTAGCCGAAATTCAAAAAGGACTATATGAAAAGTACAGCACGAGGCTGAATGGAAGTTTCCCCAGGATTTCTTTTCCTCGTTATTCATTTGGCAATGTGATGCCATTTATAAAAGAAAAACCTGTAACCAATATTAAACCAGGCAAGCATTTCATTTGCATTTTCCCCTGGCTGCAGGTTGGTGGTGCCGACCAGTTTAATATTAATTTATTACAAGGATTAAAAAATAAGGGTTGGCATATAACCATTATCACTACACTAAAAGATGAACACAATTGGGAAGACAAATTCAGATCGATAACTCCTGATATTTTTCATATTGCTAATCTTGGTTCTTCATTTCAATTCCCTGTAATTTTAGAATACCTGGTTGCAACGCGAAATCCACAAGTTATTTTCTTATCTCACTCGATGTATGGGTATTATATTTTACCTTTTTTAAAAACCCGGTTTCCAAATTTACCTATAACAGATTTTCTTCATTGCGATGATAAAAATTGGTTTAATGGCGGTTATCCCCGTTTTTCAGCAAAGTTTGCATCATACATTGATCAAACTTTTGTAACATCCAATGCACTGCGACAAATAAGTTTATCATTTGGATCGCAACCCGAAAAAACACATGTCTGTTATATAAATGTTGATACCAATAGCATTAAAAGAAATCTTCAAAACCGTGCAATAAAAAGAAAGGAGTTAGGGATTGATGATGATGTATTGGTTATATTATATGCAGCAAGGCTCACAGAACAAAAGCAACCAAAAGTTTTGGTTCAAACAATATATAAGCTTCAACAAAACTTTACCAACTTTCATTTTATAATCATAGGCGATGGACCAGACAGGCATATTATTGAATCAGCTATAAATGATAAAAGGCTAGTGAGTAAAGTTACTTATCTGAAAGGCCAGCCCCATTATGTTGTTATGGAATATATGGATGCTTCAGATGTTTTCTTTCTCCCTTCACTATATGAAGGTATAGCTTTGACTTTCTTTGAAGCAATGGCAAAAAACCTTGCTATCGTAGGCGCTGATGTCGGCGGACAAAGTGAATTGGTTTTAAATGATTGTGGGGTGCTGGTGCCACAGCAAAATCCAGAAATGGATTCCAACAACTATTATAATGAAATTGCGAAGCTTTTATCAAATCCTGGTTTAGTAAAAGAAATGGGAGAGAATG
>CAMPGG010000296.1 GCA_946885335.1 uncultured Chitinophagaceae bacterium | reverse complement strand
GCGGTTAATCTCTTTTATACTGGATGAAAAAAAATACACTTTTGATCCTAACAGGATGTTTACCCGGCATGGAGTTGAAGCATCGCTTAAATTGAATAGCCAGTCAACACCAGAAGCCATTGATATTGTTAGCAGGTTTGCAGATTCCCTGTTAGCAAGAATTCCTGCAAATACCGAAAAACTAATCGCCTTACATAATAATGATTCATCACCCGGGCTATCAATCCACAGTTATTCTCCGGGTGGCGCTTATGAAAAAGAAGCAACACAGGTTTATGTGAATTTTGAAAAAGACCCGGACGATTTTTTTCTTTCCACTACCCACCCGCTTTTTGTAAATGTAGTTACACAGGGATATAACGCCATTTTGCAAAACAATAAAGGCATGACCGATGATGGTTCTTTAAGTGTTTATATGGGCTTAAGAAATAAAGCCTACATCAATGTGGAAGCAGAGCATGGTCATGAAGATGAACAAACGAAGATGCTTCAGCATTTATTGAAAAAATAAAAACATGTCATGGATTGGTTGACCAAATAGCAACATCCTTTACAAAAACCCGCCGGTTTAATTTTAAATGACCGATCACAAGCTCCGCAAAATCTTCAGGGTGCATAACCCGATCTTCATCACCTGTAATTAAATTTGATTCATGTGCCAATTGCGTTACAACCGTACTTGGCGCCATTGCTGTAACCCTGATATTGTGTTTCCTCACCTCCTGCATCAAAGATTCACTTAACCCGAATACACCAAATTTGCTTGCACTGTAAGCAGCCGTTGTTGCACTGCCCCTCAAACCTGCAGTGGAAGATATATTGACAATGTCGCCGGTTTTACGCTCAATCATGGACGGTAGTACGGCACGGGTTGTATAATAGACGCCCAAGAGATTCACCCTGATCATCTGTTCAACATCGGCGGGAGCTATTTCCAAAAACTTACCCAGATTGGCAATGCCAGCATTATTAACCAGGATATCAATAGGCCCGATTTCCTGCATGGCTTTTTCAACAGCCTGATCCACTGCATGCATATCTCCAACGTCTGCCGTTAAAATTGAAACTTTGACTCCCAGGTTTCGTATTTCATCAGAAAGTATTTCAAGGTCCTGCTGTGTCCGTGCCATGATGGCCAGGTTTACACCTTCTTTTGCCAATGCAATAGCAATTGCTTTGCCGATTCCTTTACCAGCCCCGGTTACTAGTGCATTCTTCCCATTTAATGATTCCATGATAATTTTTTTATTGGTTAATATTTTTATGCCTGGTTTGATTTTCTTTCTGCCGCTGCAGGTATTTTAACCGGATCGTTTCCTGGGCCGGACCTAACTTTCGCATTTTACTTTCGAGCCAGGAAATAATATCTAAATACAAATAAGCCCGTATTTCTGTTTTGTCATGCTCATGTTTTTTCAGATTTTCTTTTAATTCCAAAAGCGCCTTATCCATATCTTTTGATTGGATATAAAATGAATTTCGTAAAAAACGAAATATTTCCTTTTCCACTATCCCCAGGTTTTGCATTTTAGCCATGAAACGATAAACTGATTTGGTAAGGTATTCCAGCAATTCATAATTGCCCAATTCATAATGCGCAATAAGGTGCAATAACCGTGCATAGCATTGCAGATCTGTTCTAAGCGGTGTGCTGCGATTTATTATTCGGTTCAGGTACTGAATGGACTTATCTATTTGCCCGCAACCGAAATAAAGACTGGCGATCTTGTAATAAAAAACCAGGATGCGATGCGAGTCCAGTTGCAGTTTATACTCTTCCAGCTTTTCTTCAATTTCGGGTACCAATGAAACGCCTTCGGTAAAACTCCCTTCTAAAAAATGTTTGTTGATCTTGGCGATATACAAATAAATAAAGGTTTGTATCTGCACATTGTCATTGATGGTAGCTTCATTTTGATAAAAGTTTTCAAAATCAGTTAACGTCTTATTGAACTTTTCATCATTCTGCAACATGAAGTGAGCATTAAGCAAATTATGCATACCCTTTACATAATATAAAGGTTCTACCAGTTTCATGGTTTCATTTGTCTCAAACAAATCAACCCATTTTTGGCAATACCGGTAATACTGTAAAAGATCCTGCCTTATATATCCATACCAGCAATAGCACTGATACAAATACAATCTTTCATAAAAACCATTAACGAAATTTGCACCTTGGGGTAAATTACTTTCAAAAAAGGATTTTAATTCATCCGCTTCCTGTTGGTTTCGGGCATGCCCATGATGAATATACCAATCGTATAAACGCAGGGAAAGATTGGAGAGTTTTCCAATCATCACTAACCGCTCACCCATTTCATCAACTTCTTTGGACAGATCTGCTGCACGATTTTCAATACTGCGGGTGATATGCAGCCCTTCGATCTTTTTTTCAAATATCAAAACCTGCAATAAAAAAGTTAACTGGTTGTGCTCTTTGGCTGATTCTTTTATCTTATCAAGCATTTTCAGGCTTTGCACATGCAGTCCTTTATTATATAGTATCCGGGCAAAATCCAATTGTTCATGCAACTGCAGGTCGATATTACTTTCATCCCGCATAACCCTAAGACTTGCTAACACCTGTTTGTATAAGTGAGCTTTGAGATTAGGTATTTGTTGCTTATTAAAGCCGGGATATTTTTTAAGGAATAATTCCTCATCATAAATGTCTCCATTGTCTATGGCATCAAAGAGCTGGATGATCTTTAAATCACCAGAAGACGAGTTTCGCTTAACGAATAACTTAAAGTTGCGTTTTTCAGCTTTTTTCAGCGACTTGATCAATAAATACAGTTCATCGGAAAATCTTTTGCCCATCGTAAATCAATTATCTGTAAATGCAGGTACAGCAAAGGTTTTAACAAAAAAAACACCCATTAGCAATCGTAGTTCAGTTTATTATTTGACTTCATTCTGGCAGGCATCCGTGGTAATTTACATCAAAAGCAGGTTGCGGTTTTGTGAAAATCAGCAAGCAACACAAAATTAAGCGGCCTGCTTTCTAATTCTAAATAATTTTTATGCAGCAAAAAAAGATCGTCATTTTCGATACAACCTTACGCGACGGCGAACAGGTTCCCGGGTGCAAATTAAATGCTGATGAAAAAATTGAAATTGCATTGGCGCTTGAAAGCATGGGTGTTGATGTGATCGAAGCAGGTTTCCCGGTCTCCTCGCCCGGCGATTTTGAATCTGTGAAAAAGATCAGCAGGGTCATTAAAAACAGCGTTGTTTGCGGACTTTCCCGTGCGGTAAAAAAAGACATTGAAGTAGCTGCCCTGGCGCTTCGTTTTGCGCAAAGACCAAGAATACATACCGGCATTGGCACATCAGATTTTCACATAAAAAGTAAATTCAATTCCAACAGGGATGAAATTTTGCAAAGAGCTATTGAATGCGTAAAATGGGCCAGGAATTTTACGGATGATGTTGAATTTTACGCGGAAGATGCCGGCCGAACGGATAATGAATACCTGGCACGTGTTATTGAAGCTGTAATAAAAGCTGGTGCTACTACAGTTAATATTCCGGATACAACCGGTTATTGCCTGCCCCACCAATATGGAGAAAAGATCGCATACCTCGTTAACCATGTATCAAACATTGATAAAGCCGTTATCTCCTGTCATTGTCACAATGATTTAGGAATGGCAACCGCCAATTCAATTGCGGGCATTATGCATGGTGCAGGTCAAATTGAATGTACCATTAATGGTTTGGGAGAAAGAGCCGGAAATACATCGCTGGAAGAAGTGGTAATGGTTATTCAGCAACATGCATCCTTAAACGCTTTTACATCAGTCAACACAAAAAAATTAACCTCGCTGAGCCAGCTGGTGAGCGATACTATGCGGGTTCCCGTGCAACCCAATAAGGCTATTGTTGGAAGCAATGCGTTTTCTCATTCATCCGGTATTCACCAGGATGGATTTTTAAAAGATGCCCAGACCTACGAGATCATTAATCCTGAACAGGTTGGTGCCGATCATTCCAAAATCGTTTTAACGGCAAGGAGTGGACGAAGTGCACTGGCCTTCCGTTTTCAAAAACTCGGTTTCAACTTCGACAGGAATGATATTGATTCACTGTATAGCCAATTTTTAAAAGTAGCAGACCATAAAAAAGAGGTGGGTGATGAGGACCTGCAGGAAATGGCCAATCAATACCAGGCACTGGCAGTAAGCGCTTAGTCCTAAAAGAAAAACCAACAACAAATTTTAGACCTACATGGCAAAAACATTATTCGATAAGATCTGGGAAAAACATACGGTCAAACAAATTGATAACGGACCGGCTGTATTATATATTGACAGGCATTTTATTCATGAAGTAACCAGCCCGCAGGCTTTTAATGGATTGAAAAAAAGAGGTCTTAAGGTTTTCAGGCCGGGACAAACAATAGCAACTGCGGATCATAATGTTCCAACAATTGAACAACATTTACCGATCCGGGACGAACTATC
>CAMPGG010000295.1 GCA_946885335.1 uncultured Chitinophagaceae bacterium | reverse complement strand
TAAAAAAAATTAGGCCCTCCCGTGGAAACGGGACGGCCTCTAACGATTGCTTGCCATATGAAAAATGTAAAAAATCTTTGTTTGTTCCTTTTCGCAACTTACATTTGAGCCAGCCTCTAACGATTTCTTGCACTAACGATTGCTGCTGTATGATGTTCCTTGCTTGCATAAAAGTAACCCGGCATTTTTTCATGGTCTAATTAAATTCACTGGGATTTCATTATGTTAAACCCCGGTTTATTTAGTCCAAACCCAATGCAGGCAAGTATTTCAGCAAAATATTATTATCATGTCCAACCGTTTTTCCGATGCACTTTTTCAGCTCATTCATTCCATGCATAAGGCGGAAAAAAGGAATTTTAAGCTCTACATCAAAAGAAATTCATCGAACCAGGACCTGAAAGTCATTCAATTATTTGATGCGCTTGACCGCCAGAATGAATATGATGAAAAAGCATTGCTGAAAAAACTTTCATCTACCAAAACACAACTGGCCAATTTAAAGACCCACCTCTATAAAGAAATACTGGCCAGTTTGCGGTTGATCAAAATCACGGAAAGTATAGACCTGCAATTGCATGAACAACTGGATTATGCCCGTATACTCTACAATAAGGGATTATATCTTCAAAGCCTTAAATTATTGGATAAGGCCAAAGAAATTGCGACTGCCTATAACCAGGACAGTTTTTTAATACAGGTTGTATCACTCGAAAAAAAAATTGAAACGCTTCATATTACGCGGAGCATGAAGGATCGCAATGATCTGCTGACCGAAGAGGCCAACGAGATCAATGAAAGACGCAGCCGCATTACCAAGTTGTCGAATCTTGCACTCCAAATGTATAGCTGGTATGTAAAGAATGGTCATGCCCGGAACGTGGAAGATGAAAAAAGAGTGCAGCAATATTTTGATGAAAATTTGCCTTTGGGTGCCCGGGAATTTACCGGCTTTTATGAAAGGCTTTATTTATACCAAAGCATTTGCTGGTACAATTTCATTCGGCAGGATTTCCTGATGTATTATCGCTACGCTCAAAAATGGATGCAATTATTTGAAGAGAATGAACAAATGATCAATGTGGAACCGGGCCATTACATAAAAGGAATGCACAACTCATTGAACGCTCATTTTGTGTTGCGTAATTACCGGCAATTTGACCTGGTCTTAAAACAGTTTGAACAATATGCGGGGAGCCATACGGCGATGTATTATGAAAATTTTAAAGTACAAACCTTTATTTACCTGCATACGGCCATGATCAACCAGCATTTTATGCATGGTACTTTTAAGGAGGGTTTAAAACTGATCCCTTATATAGAAGATAAACTAAAGGAATATGAACTGTACCTGGATAATCACCGGGTACTGGTGTTTAATTATAAGATTGCCACTTTATATTTTGGCTCAGGTGATTATGATACTTGTATAGATTACCTGAATCGCATCATCCATAATAATGTGGACCTGCGATACGATATTCAATGCTATGCAAGGCTGCTGCATTTGATGTCGCATTACGAGTTGGATAATTTTGATATCATTGAATCGCTGATCAAATCGGTTAACCGGTTTATGAAAAAGATGGAAACGCTTACGAAAATGGATGAAGAGCTATTTAAATTTTTACGTAGCTCGACCAATATTCCCCGCCAAAAACGAAAAGAAAAACTCCAGGTTTTTTTAGAGAAAATAAAACAATTACAAAAGATCCGTTTTGAAACCAGGGCCTTTGCTTACCTGGATATTCTTTCATGGGTTGAAAGCAAAGTTTATGAAAAACCGATGAGCCAGATTATTCATGAAAAATACATGCAGAGCCATAGGAGGTTGAAATAATTAAACCCAATCATCAAAGATGTCGGGTTTAAGATGGTTTTTCAAGGGAAATAATTTTTTAAAGCATCTTGTTATGAAAAATGGGCCAGTATAAACCGGCCCATTTTAATTTACACATCACATGAGAAGAAATCATTAAAAGCCTACAACTGCTTGAATCACGTAACCGTCGAATTTACCTCCGTAACGGATATCTGATGCATCAAAGTTTTTGTAGTTCTGAATCACATATTCACCTTTCAGTAAAATATTATTGGTCAGGAACCAGCCGGCTGCAAAACTTGTACGGTTTATTTTAATAGGATCTACATAACCTAGCATGTCAGCTTTTACTGTATTATAACGGCCGGCTATGTAAACATTTTCTTTTTTACCAATGCGGTAGATACCTTCAATGGCAGTCTGGTTCATTTTGCGGTCTTCAACATCAGCAGGAAGCCCTTTTGTAGGATCAGCTATTGCACCAGTATTACCTTTTGCAGTTTCATAAGTACCAAAGAACTCAAGACCACCAAATTTTGCAAAACCGTTCAGCATAACTGCCTGGATGTTCCTGCTAAAGTTAGGGTTGAAACGACCGGTTGTAAAGTTTGCTTTCAAGTCTGCACCTTTAGCATCCATTGCACCCCAGTACCAGGAACCTGCGCGGTCACCAGAATACAATACGTTGCGTTGAGATCTGTTGTTTATGTAAGCTGAACCTGTTAACCTGATCCTGGCTTCACCTAATTCTTTATCAATACCACCTTTTACATAAAAGGCTGGGAATTTTTTAGAATTGCCTTCAGCATCCACTTTTTGCCTTCCGATAGAAGCGTTGATTGTACCGTTGGTAACACCTACCATTCCGAATAAGCCATTTTTTTGCAGGTAAATTTCACCACCAATTTCAGTGTTAAAAGCATCCACAATATAGTTTTCAACAAATGGGTTGTGAATAGTTTTACCGGCATCTGACCTGCGGAAATGCTGATCACCATAGTTCACTTCCATGTGACCGATTTTGATAGTTGCATATTCCATTAGTTTGTCAAAGAATCCAGATTTAAAAGGCATTTTGTCAAACTGAATGTATCCACCTTTTACCCAGGCTTCGTTGTGGTGACGGGTAGACAGGTAAGTTGTCAATTCCAAACGGATACCATCAGCCAGTTGAACATCTGTAATTAAATTGGCCATTGCCAGGTTAAAACCAGGTCCCATTTCATATAAGGGGAGATTGCTTTTTGTTTCATGATCCAGGTTTTGATACTGCTGGCTAAAACCGGCGCCTATGCGCATTCTTAAACCTTCGAAAGGAATAGGATCCGCTTTTTTAGTTGTTTCGAAAACATTCAAACCTTTTTTATCGTGTGCTCTCCAATAAGAAGGCCTTAAGTAAAATTCTCTCTCCGTATCCTTAGGCTGAACAGTTACTTCCTGTACGTCCTGGGCTTGAGAGTTAGTAGGCAGTACACAAGCTACAAGCAGTGCGAGTGTGGCGGTGTACAAAAGATTGCGTTTCATGATTGATAATTTTAAATTGTATGTTTTGTTAAGTTGGTTATCTGTTATTATTTGTTAACTACTTTGGCTGAGAAAGAAATAGTGATTTCATCACCGGTTTTAATGGTACCCATCATCACGGTTGGTGGTTTTACACCCCATTGTGACATTTTGATTTTTTTGTTACCACTGATCGTATAACTTTTATCAGCTGCATTGTAAACTGCATTGGCTACGATGTCTGTTTCTTTGGCTGTACCGGCAATAGTCAGTTTTCCTTTTGTTCTAATCTGGAAAGTTGTTCCGTTTACCTGGGAAACACTACCTGAAGTCAGCACATAACTGATATTTTTATGTTCTTTGGTTTTTAAAGCTTTATAAGTGTTGTTATCCATCATATTATTACCACTTTTCAAAGATTCTGCTGGAATAGAAAAATTCAGTCCTGAAACACCAGTTAATTTATCACTGGCTAATTCAAAGTTTACTTCGCATTGACCTTTGGCAGACTTAATTGTCCAGTCGTGTAAAGTTGATGTACCATCCACGGCTACATTCAGATTTTGTAAGCGGAAGGTTGTTGATGCCAGTTTTTCATTTAAAGAAAATGACATAGCTGTCATCATGAAAACCAGTAAGGCGGAGAAAACGCTCAGGCGTCGTAAAGTTGTCATACTATAAAATTTTAATTGTTGATGTGCATTGTTGTTAATCACAGGGCAAAACTACATCGGCATCATTCCTATAAATATGACATGCACACCCTTAAAAACTGACTTTAGTTAATTTTCAACCTGTTTCAGGTTATCATATTATGGGTGTAAATCAGGATTTGAGTCGTTTACGCTTCGTAGTTAGTATTTGCAAGCTATTTCCCTAATAATAAAAGCATTACAGCACTTTTATTATTTCTATTTATGGCATGAAGACATGCTTATTTAATTTGGATTTTGGCTAATACATAAATATTCCACTAAGCATTTACATAAAATAAAAAAGGGCACTTCACGTTAGTTTCCTGACTCCATTATTTAGATATTTTATGAGAAACATTTTCGTATTTAGTTTTTTATGGCTGCTGGCAACTTCGGCATATTCACAAAATTTTCATTTTGCCGCCCGTTTTGGTATGGCAAACTACCAGGGCGATCT
>CAMPGG010000294.1 GCA_946885335.1 uncultured Chitinophagaceae bacterium | reverse complement strand
TTTGACAGCTATACCGATTGTCAGTTAACTGTAAAACAAAGCAATTAGTTTTGCGCATATTAAGAGATCAGCGTTAAGGTATTTTTTAATAATTACTACTTCGCCAAGCTCAATAGCGAACAGAATGTTGAAGAGTGCGACGCAATTGGGTTCTATAGTAGTATTTAAGCTGGGTTCATAAAAGGATTTAATAAATACTAGTTGATTATAAAAAATAATATACATACAATTAGAAATTACAAATGAGAATATTTATTGCCCTTTCTGTTTTGATCATTTGCATATCAGCCTGCAATCAACAAAATGAGCAAACCGCTTATGATAGTATTTTAAAGGAACCTCCTTTTGATGTTTTAACAGACAGCATAAACCGTGAAAAAAATAACGATGCACTTTATTATCGCCGCGGATTAAAATTAAAAGAAGCTAATTACACGGAACCCGCACTGGCAGATTTCAATAAAGCCTGGTCCCTGAATAAAAGGGAAGAATATGCAGTACATATCAGCTCTATACTGCTTGATAAAAAACCGGATTCTGCACAGGTTTTTCTTGAATCAGCTTTGCGGATTATACCCAGTGTTTTTTTTGAACTGCAACTGGCAGAAGCATATATTCTTCAAAATAAAAATGACGAAGCGCTGAAAGTTTATGATGAAATCTTAAAAAAAGAACCCAGGCAAATTGATGCCTTAATGAAAAGATCAGCCTTGCTGGAAGAAAAAGGCCAGTCGGAAGCATCATTAGCAAGTCTTGAAAAAGCCTATGAACTGGCCCCGTTTGATGTGGAGATCAGCTATGCGCTGGCATATAAATATGCAGAAAATAATAACCCCAAAGCAATCGCATTAAGTGATTCATTGATCCGCATGGATAGTTCTGCCAGCCACGCAGAGCCCTATTATTTTAAAGGTGTTTATTATGCTAATACCGGGAACAAGGAAAAAGCATTGCAACTTTTTAACCAGGCTATTCAACATGATTATAATTTTTTTGATGCCCATATGGAAAAAGGGGTGATTTATTTTGACGAGGGCAAACTGGATGAAGCCTATAAAACTTTCGAACTGGTGATCACAATTTCTCCATCCTATGCAAATGCATATTACTGGATCGGAAAAATACAGGAAAAACAAGGTTTACTGAAAGAAGCCAAATTGAATTACCAAAGAGCTTATGGCCTGGATAAAACACTTACAAAAGCTAAACAGGCTGCCGATAAGATCAGGTAAAACTAATATTTTGTTTCAGGCTTTTTAGGTTTTGGTGGCAAAGCATCTTCAGGGCCTGCATCGCCTGCTGGCTGCTTATCTTCCAGGTCTGCCTTAAGCCTATCATCTTCCTCATTGAAATCCATATTATCATTCTCACCTATGTTGTCATTCAATGGTGGATAATCATCCTTAATTTTTTTTACAGGTTCGTTACTCATGGCTTTTTTAAAAAAAATCAAAATTATTATGCCATGAATGATTCTGCCCGGATAAAAGACGATTAATTATCTTGCGACGCAAAACAATAACATGCCAATAATTGCTCCTTCCCTGTTATCAGCCGATTTTTTGAACCTGCAACACGATTGTGATATGCTTAATAAAAGTGAAGCTGATTGGTTTCACTTAGATGTAATGGATGGCCGCTTTGTTCCCAATATCAGTTTTGGCCCGATGCTGGTTGAATTTTTCAGGAAATCAACCAATAAAATTTGTGATGTTCACCTGATGATCGAAGAGCCCGGGAATTTTGCGGAAGCATTTAAAAAAGCGGGAGCCGATTATTTATCTGTTCATATTGAAGCCTGCCCCCACCTGCATAGAAATATTCAGCAGATCAAATCATTAGGCATGAAGGCCGGCGTTGCTATCAACCCACACACGCCTGTTGAACAATTAAAAGATATACTGGCAGATATTGATCTTGTTTGTATGATGAGTGTGAATCCCGGATTTGGTGGACAAAAATTCATTCCATACACCATCGAAAAAATAAAAACACTTCGCCGGATGATAGATGAAAAATCGTTGCCGGTATTGATTGAAGTTGATGGCGGCGTTACACTTGATAATGCGGCATCCATCATTGCCGCCGGGGCAGATGTGCTGGTGGCAGGTAACACCGTTTTCAAATCGAATGATCCAATGGCAACAATCAGCCAATTAAAAAATATTGCCTGATTTTTTTCGTTTTCCTTTCAACCAAAACAAGCCAATTTGAAACGGATGCTTATGAAAAGGTTTTTACCTCCCTGTTTTGTTTTTTTGTTGCTGATACTCTCTCTCTCCGTTTCGGCACAGAAAAAAACAGCAACCGTTTCTGGTAAGGTCATTGATGAAAATGAAAATCCTGTTGCAGCTGTTTCTGTAACCGTACTTGGACGTATTGGTGAAGGTGTAGCCACAACTGATAGTGGCTATTTTGAAATTGAAGTTACAGCCAACCGGGCCATTGCTTTAGTGTTTAGTCATTCGGGTTATAAAACACAACAAAAGAATTTTTTATTAAATGAAAATGAAAAGGAAACTATCACCATCAGGCTTGAAACGGGTGGTACTGTTTTGCAGGAAGTTGTTGTGACCGATCAAAGGGACCGGACAGAAGTTGGTTTGATCCGCCCAAATCCAAAAAGTATTATCAACCTGCCTACACCGGTAATGGGTGTAGAAAACCTGATCAAGATTTTTGTTGGATCTAATAATGAACTCACATCCCAGTACAATGTAAGAGGTGGGAATTTTGATGAAAACCTGGTTTATGTAAATGATTTTGAAATTTTCAGACCGTACCTGGTGCGCAATGGACAACAGGAAGGATTAAGTTTTATTAATCCGGAAATGGTCAGGAATATTAATTTTTACAACGGCGGTTTCCAGGCAAAGTATGGCGATAAAATGAGCAGTGTATTAGATATCCAATATAAAAATCCGAAAGAATTTGGTGGTTCTGCTTATGTAAGTATCCTGGAACAAGGCGCACATGTTGAAGGAAGCAATAAGGAAAATAAACTCAGTTATCTTTTTGGCATTCGTAACCGAAGCAATAAAAATTTATTGAAAAGACAGGAAACGGAAGGAAGTTATGTTCCTTCTTCGTCCGATTTACAAACATTGATCACTTACCGGTTTAATGATAAATGGCAGGCAGAATTCCTGGGCAATATTTCCCGAACCAGTTTTTCCTTAATGCCGCAATTCAGCCAACTCACTTCTTCGGTTTTCTCTCCTTTTTTTAATGCAAACCTTGGCCTGGATATATATTTTAATGGCCGCGAAAAAGATGCTTATCAAACAAGCATGTTTGGTCTATCTGCAACCAACCAGGTTAATAAAAACCTGCGGTTAAAATGGTTGATCTCAAGATTTGAAAATGAAGAGGAAGAAAACATAGACATACAAGGCGCTTATCTTTTTGGTGAAAGAGATTTTGATAAGGCCAGGCCATCTTTTGGATTGATTGTAAATCCACTGGGCGCAGGACTGTTTCATAATTTTGCCCGCAATACATTGAACATCGGGAACTGGAATGTTTCTCACAAAGGTTGGTATCATCAAAAAAATCATGTGTGGCAATGGGGATTAGGAGCAGATCGATCCCGTATCACAGACCGGTTGAATGAATGGGAATACCAGGATTCTGCAGGTTACTCATTGCCTTATGATCCCAATGTTTTACAACTGAATAAAGTCATTAAATCAACAGCTGACCTGGACATTACAAAACTGTCTGGTTTTGTGCAGGATAATATTGCCTGGGGCGATTCACTGAGTTCTTTCACTTTACAGGCAGGTGTACGATTCAATTATAATTCTTTGAATAAAGAATTTTTTATTGCACCCCGTTTGGGATTTTCATGGAAACCGGGTTGGGAAAAAGATGTTATTATCAGGGCCGCAGCAGGCGCATATCATCAACCGCCATTTTACCGTGAGCTTCGCCGTTATGATGGCAGTATAAATACAAATATCAAAGCGCAGAAAAGCTGGCAGGGTGTTGCTGGTTTTGATTATAATTTTTCTGGTTGGGGCCGACCCATGCGATTAACTACCGAAGCTTATTACAAAAGCATGAGCAGCGTTGTTCCTTATGATATTGATAATGTACGCATCCGTTATTTAGGAGAAAACAATGCCAAAGCATATGCAGCAGGAATTGAAATGCGTTTGTTTGGAGAGATTGTAAAAGATGCTGAAAGCTGGATCAGTTTGGGGTTGATGAAGTCAAAAGAAAACCTGTCAAATGATTTTTTCATGGTTTATAAAACTGATAGTTTGAATCAACCGGTTGACAGCGTTTTAACGGAAGGTGGCTGGTTCAGAAGACCAACAGACCGTACGATTACTTTCGGCATGTTTTTCCAGGATTATTTATCAACCAATAAAAATTTTAAAGTTTATTTAAGTTCTATATACGGCAGTAATCTTCCTTACAATATTCCTAACAGTAGTCGTTACCGCAATGCTTTGGTCATTGAACCCTATATCC
>CAMPGG010000293.1 GCA_946885335.1 uncultured Chitinophagaceae bacterium | reverse complement strand
GCACTTTGTAAACGGGTAAATACACCGATCTTTTCCAAACCAGCCTGCAAAGCCATGCCATTGATCACTGTGGCCAGCATGCCCATATAATCGCCATGTGCTCTTTCAATACCGGTTTCAGCTTCATTCATGCCCCGGTAAATATTTCCTCCCCCAATAACAATAGCAACCTGGACACCCAGGTCAACTATGGATTTAATGTCCTGCGCATATTGAGAAATAACGCTGGTATCAAACCCAAAACTTTTATCACCCATTAATGATTCACCCGATAATTTTAAAAGAACCCGTTTGTATTTAGGAAGCATGTGTAGATTATAGATTTAATGAAAGAGCCTTGATTTTTGAACTGCCGTGCAAAGAAAAGATTTTTTGCCCAACACGCCATCCCGAATGCTTGAACATGCTCAATTTTTTGTGGCTTTTATGGAATAAACCATGGGGATTTTGTTTTCCATGCCTTTAATATAAAAATTCCCTTGCCCGTCTTCCACCGTATTGCTAAAGCAGTTATAAGGGGAATATAAATATTCATCAAAAAAATCAATTTGTAATCCATGTTTGATCAATGCATTGATCACTTCACTGATGCTATGGTTCCAACTGTATTCTTTTGCATTTATATCGGCATGGCGATCGGTATAAGTCCCGGTTGAATCAATTTCAATGACCCCGGCATTTCCGTAACTATACTGAATGAATTTAAATTCATCATCAAACATCCATACCACGGGATGAAATTCGGCCATATAAAAAAACCCGCCTGGTTTTAAATAATGAGCGATGATGGCGGCCCATTTATCCAGGTCGGGCAACCAGCCGATGACCCCGTAAGAAGTGAAAACAATATCAAAGGAGGCTGCCAAACCAGGAATTGGGCTTTCGCCAGATCCCGGGTGAAGATCATATACATTGCTGCAAATGAAATCAGCATCCAGTTTTAATTCTTCATTCAGTTTTCTTGCTTCGGAAATTGCTTCTTCAGAAAAATCAACCCCTGTAACGGTGGCGCCTAAGCGAGAAAAGGATAAGCTATCCATACCAAAATGACATTGCAGGTGCAGCATTGTTTTTCCCTCTACATCCCCTACTCCATTCAATTCAATTGATTTAAGTGAGCTATCCCCCTTTTTAAATCCCTCCACATCATAAAAAGCGGAATCCTTGTGAATCATGGTCCGCTGGTTCCAGAGTTGTTTATTGGCTTCGAAATAAGTTGATTGATCGGGCATATAGAATTTTTTGAAAGAATATTGCTGTATTAAATTTAGTTAATTGAATATTGTTACAATGATTATAGTATGAATTGATTTGCATTTGATGATCATTGCAGAAATAAATAAAATCCCAAACATAAAAAAAGGGAGCCTATAAGACTCCCTGGTTTTATAAACTAGAATGAAATAATTATCCTAAAGCAACTCTTTTAAATTCCGTTACTTTCAAATCCTTATCCACGCTTTGTAAAAATTCTTCAACAGATTTACCGCCATCTTTTACATATGCCTGTGCCAGTAATGTTTGTTCTTTAAAGAATGCATTCATCTTTCCTTCTGCAATCTTATCCAGCATTTGCTGTGGTTTACCTGCCATTTTAGGATCCTGCTTCATCAGGTCCATAACAATATCTCTTTCGCGGGTGATGGTTTCTGCAGGTACGGAAGCAGCATCAACAGCAACAGGGTTCATTGCAGCGATTTGCATGGCAATATCTTTTCCGGCTTCTGCAGCTTCTTTACTTAATCCAACTAAAACACCCATGCGGTAAGCGCCATGAATATAAGATGCAACATAAGGAGCTTCAATTCTTTCAAAACGGCTAACACCAATTTTTTCACCGATGCTGGCCAGTTTATCATTGATCAGTTCAGAAACTTTGGTACCATTTACGGATACTTCATTCAATTCTTCAGCACTTTTCACATCATTCGCCACGGCAGCATCAGCAATGCTTTGCGCAAAAGCAACGAAATCCGCATTCTTAGAAACGAAATCGGTTTCGCAACTGATCGTTACGATATAACCAATTTTTTTGTTATCACTGGTTTGTGCAATCACAACACCTTCTTTTGCTTCGCGATCGCTGCGTTTAGCTGCCACTTTCTGGCCCTGCTTACGCAACCAGTCGATAGCGGCTTCAAAATCGCCATTTGTTTCTGTTAATGCTTTGCGGCAATCCATCATGCCGGCACCAGTTGCCTGGCGCAGTTTATTAATATCCTGTGCTGTAATTGTTACAGTAGACATAATTGAAAAATTTGAAAATTAGATAATTTGAAAATGAATCTTTGAAGAACTCATTTTTCAATTTAAATACCTTACTGGTAATAATGATGGAATTATCTTCCGCCACCACCGCCACTGCTTGGTCTTCTTTGCGTGCTTGGCATACGGCGCTTAGGTTGTCCACCACCGGCACCCTGTCCACCTGCACCACGACCACCTCTTCCACCACGTCCGCCTTCAGCTTGTGCTTCAGCTTCTAAACGAGCTGCTTTCTTTTCTTTTTCGTCATCACTCATTTCATCAACACCTTCTTCATCTTTAGCAGCTTGTCTTTCAGCTAAACCTTCAGCAATGGCTGCAGTAATATAATCGCTGATGATTGCGATTGATTTGGTTGCGTCATCGTTTGCAGGAATAGCGAAGTCAACTTTATTGGGATCGCAATTGGTATCAACCACACCAAAAGTGGTAATGCCTAAACGCTTGGCTTCTGCCAGGGCAATATGCTCGTGGCCGATATCAACAATGAATAAAGCGGCTGGTACACGACCCAATTGGGCAATACCACCTAATACTTTTTCCATTTTGTCTTTATCGCGGGTTAAAGTCAAACGCTCTTTTTTAGTGATATTATCAAAAGAACCATCACCCAGCATTTTTTCAATGCTCTGCATTTTCTTTACGCTCTTACGAACGGTGTTGAAATTGGTCAACATGCCACCCAACCAACGCTCGGTAACAAAAGGCATGTTTACTTTTTTGGCATTATCCTGAATAATGTCTTTCGCCTGCTTTTTGGTGCCAACGAAAAGGATCTTTTTACCGCTGCGGGCAATCTGCTTCATAATAGCAGCTGTTTCCTGCAGGCATTCGGTAGTCTTGTTCAGGTCAATGATGTGAATACCTTTTTTCTCAGCAAAAATGTAAGGCAACATTTTGGGGTTCCACTTCTTTTTTAAGTGACCAAAGTGTACACCAGCGTCCAGTAATTGTTGCTGAAGTGAAGTATTGTTTTCCATTTGTATGTCTTGTTATTAAATGATTTAATTTTTTTGGCCAGGAGCTTTTCCAGCTCGCAGCAAACATGTTCTTATCGTTTAGAGAACTGGAAGCTACGACGGGCTTTTTTATGACCGAACTTCTTACGTTCAACAGAACGCGGATCTCTTTTCAATACGCCAGCGGCTTTGAGTGCCGGGCGAAGTTCAGGGTTCAATTCAACCAGTGCACGGGCAATACCCAGCTTGGCAGCTTCTGCCTGGCCTTTAATTCCGCCACCTGTTGCATTGATCTTAATATCAAATTTGGTTGCTGCATCAACTGATTTCAGTGGCAGTTCTACCTGGTTTTGTAAATAAACCAGTGGGAAATAAACTTTGTAGTCTTTATCGTTCACTGTGATCTTGCCATCCCCTTTTGAAAGGAAAACTCTTGTCACAGCTTCTTTACGACGACCAACACCGTTTTGTTGCTTTTCCATTTATTATTATTTTTTTGCGGTGAGTTGAACTTAGCAGGTAAATGTGCCAGTTGATAACTCAATCTGTTTGTTTAATATTTAAATTCTTTAGGCTGTTGAGCAGTATGAGGATGCTCTGCTCCCGCATACACGAACAATTTTTTATACATTTTACGACCCAGCCTGTTTTTAGGCAACATACCTTTTACCGCTCTTTCAATCACTACTTCAGGACGACGCTTTAAAAGATTTTTGGCAGTTTCTTCTTTACGGCCACCAGGGTATCCGCTGTAAGTATCATAGATCTTGTCTTCCATTTTGTTACCGGTCAACTTGATCTTGTCTGCATTAATAAAGATTACGTAATCTCCGCAATCTACGTGGGGCGTATAATAGGCTTTGTTTTTGCCACGGAGAACCGCTGCAATTTTAGCACATACACGACCAACGGTTTGATTGGTACCGTCAACAATATACCAGTTGCGTTGCACGGTAGCCGCATTCGCATGTTTTGTTGTGAAATGTTGTTTGCTCATTCTTTTGAAATCTTTTGGCTGAAGTTGTTTCTTCAGCTATTAATAAATAAAACAGCAGGGCCATCCCCCAAACTGTTCCCTTAAAAATTGGGAGCGCAAAGATAGGTGTGTTGAAGTGGATAAACAATCAATTTGAAGGGTTAATTTTTATCGCACCCTTATAAACAATTGATTTACAATAAAATTTTTGACCAAAATTTTAAATACCTTTTGAAAAAGTCCATTTGATTGCTCCCAAAATACAAAACCCCGGCTTTTGGCCGGGGCTTGTTTGTTTCTCATGTGAAAGAAATTTTATCTCCAACCACCGTT
>CAMPGG010000292.1 GCA_946885335.1 uncultured Chitinophagaceae bacterium | reverse complement strand
CTTTGTGACAAAGAGAATGCAAAATGAAGAATCTTCAATAGGATGTCAACAACCTGTCAGAATCTTTCGAACCAAGAACTTTTGAATTTTTAATTTTGACTTTTAACTTTAAAAATGCCTCCTGTATCGGCATGACAAAACGAAACTATTGCTCTTTAATCGTCAATGATGACGCAAGAAATTTTTCTCTAAGCATTTTGTCTTTTGACTTGGGGTAAGCGCCGATAACACAAATAGTAATATCACCAAAATTCACCAATGTAGCCAAACTAATAAAGTTTTCATGCCTGGCCAGGTCAGGACTAAGTTCTTCCTGTACCACGGTAAATGCCTCTAACCCATTTGAATTATGCGAGAAGGTATCTATTATTAAAGTTGAATCTTTTGATTGTTGATTCTCAAACTGACCTTTGACTATACTATATTTTTGTGGAAACGAAATATATTTAATATTGGCATTTATACTGGCATTCGTATAACCATTACCTTCTTCCAGGGCAACAAAACTGCTGTCAGGTTTTTCAAATGTAAAGCTTGTTTGTATCCAGCGCATGAATGCTGCGGCACCGGTAGTATCCTCATTATTGATTTGCGCAACTACTGAATGAGGCGTAAGATTCAAAATGGAGATCAATCCAAAAAACAAATACATTCTGTACATCTTGAAAAATATTTTTTAATAGTCGTTTACTTAATTAGTTGTTGATTTATGATAATCAAATTGACGATTAATTTAACTTCATGTTCTTCATTTCTTCTTGCCAAAAAGCTTCTTCACCAACAGCACAATTTTCTCCACAACAAAACCAATAATCAATCCGGCCACAGCACTCGCCAGCACTTTGGCAAGCCAGGCCAATGCCGGCATTTCAGCCAACGCATGTTCCAGGTCGTGCAGCAGCTGATTGGTAAACGGAATGCCATGGGCTATAATTTCGGCACCAACCCAAAGCATGGCAGCCGTACCTACATAACTTAAGATGAGCAGAAAACGAGGCATAAATTTTACAATGCCCCGGCCAAATTTGCGGGTAACAGGATGATATTTATCCTGTGCAAAATGCACCCCTATATCATCCGCTTTTACAATCAACCCGACAAACCCATACACTGCCACTGTAATAAAAACGGCTACGGCCAGCATAACAGCTACCTGGTTAAGTACAGGCTGGCTGGTTACCTGGCTGTAAGCAATGGCCATAATTTCTGCCGACAAAATAATATCTGTGCGAACAGCACCGGCTACTCTTTCCTTTTCCAGATCCTCCGGTGTAATCACTTTTACCTGTTCGGATTCAACATCCACTTCGTGGTGCTTAACAAACATGGAATGCACTTTTTCATAGCCTTCGAAACATAAATATGCACCGCCTAACATTAAAATGGGTGTAATGGCCCAGGGGGCAAAATAACCGAGCAACAAAGCTGCCGGGGTTAAAATGATCAGTTTATTAAACAATGATTTTTTAGCAATCCGGTATATAATTGAAAGCTCCCGGGATGGATCCAGTCCTACAACATATTTGGGTGTTACAGCCGTATCGTCAATCACGATACCCGAAACTTTACCGGTGGTTTTAGCAACCTGGGCGGGAACATCATCCAAACTGGCGGCGCTGGCCTTTACCAAAGCAGAAATATCATCTAATAATGCAAAAAATCCTGAAGCCATATGCTAAGTTCTCTACTTAATTTCCTTTGTAAAATTGTTACATGTCTTTTCTCTCATCAGCCGGCCAGCAAGTTAATGCAGCTTTTTGAATTAATTATTCAGAATTAGCTGGTAAGAATGTAAAATGCAAAATGTAAAATTTCTTCTTCGAATATTGTTACCGCAAGTCAGATGCAACGGATAATTTCGATAGAACAATATTAATTTTTATCGTTTCAAAAGAATTACCTTTACCGCACCACAGGACTGACATTGGTTTTTGTGCGACTTTACCTACATAGTCTTCTTTTTGCTGCCAATTGTGCATAGCATACCACTCGGTTATTGATTAGGTCTTCGACATACTTAGTTATTTGAATGATTTGTTATTAAACATATTCCAGTATGGAAGATTATTCATATAACATGATTAATGGAAGAATTGAACGGTCAGGAACAGCACCTGGATACAGTAAGGGAAATATTTTTTAAACTGGATAATAGGTTCAACATCGTATTTGCAAACAGGAAGGCATTACAAACCTGGCAAAAATCGAAGGAAGAAGCTATTGGTAAAAACATCCTGGAAGTTCATCCGCAGGCCGCAAGCACACCCCTCAATGGAATTTTCGAAAAAAGCTTCAGCGAACAAAAAAAGGTAATCAAAGAAATCGCTTTCCCCGCAGAAGGTACCTGGATGCTGGTTAATGTCAATCCAACCATTGATGGTATCGTTGTTTTGATGGTTGATATTTCGAAACTGGTTAGCGCAAGAAAACAAGATGGCGTCCCCACTTCTGAAACAAAACTGGCAGGAAACATAACCGAAGACAGTAATGAATTATTGAAAGCCACGCTTGAAAGTTCACTGGATTCTATACAGGCATATAAAGCCATGAGGCAACCCGAAGGGGAAATCATTGATTTCGTTTTAATTTTAAGCAATCACCAGTCTCTTATTACGGCAGCGGGCAATGATCAGCTCATCTTATTATCAAACCAATATGGCAACAATAATTCGGAACTTTTAAAACGATTTATTGAAGTAACGGAAACCGGTATCCCCCAGCAATTTGAATTTCATGATCTCAATACAGGCGAAGGGAAATGGTTATTTAAATCGGTAGTCAAAATGGATGATGGTATCGTGGTAACCACGGCCGACATTACCCAACGCAAAAAAGCGGAAGTTGAACTTAATAAGCAACATAATATTTTAAAGCAAAGCGAGGAACTTGCCAGTACCGGTAGCTGGGAGTATAATTTAAAAACAAAGGAATTTACCTGGAGCGATGGCATGTATGCCTTGTTTGAAATTCCTAAAAGCACTCTAATAAGACCGGACATTTATATTGATTATGCCGCAACCGAGATGGATGCAGTCATTGCAAAGGATGTTGTAAAAAAGATCCAGGCAGATCCGAAATCATTTGACCATACGATGAAGCTCAGGGTGGATGGCCACGTTAAAATCATCAAGATCAAAAGCTCACCATTTAAAAATGAAGCCGCCGAAATTGACAGGGTACTGGGTGTTGATATGGATATTACCGATGTAAAAACAGCTGAAAAAAAAATTGAAGAACTTAATAAGATCCTGCTTTTTAAAAACCGCGAACTGGCTGCATTGAATTCAGAACTGCAAACCTTGCAAAGTATAACATCAATAAATTACCAGGAAACTTTAAAACAATTATATGCTTCGCTGGAATATATTATAACAAAGGATGCGCCACTATTCAGTCATAACAGCCGGGGTCATTTACGCCGGTCGCAGGCTGCCATTCAGCGCATGCAATTATTTACCGAGGATATTGTTGCATTTTCAAAAATAAGGATTGATGAAAACTTACCTGAGCCCATTTCTTTGAATAATGTGATGGACCAGGCAATTGCAGATATGCAGGAAAAGATCAATGATCATGCGATAACTGTTCATAAAAGTGAATTACCGGTTATTAATGGTTACCCACCATTACTGGCGCTTCTTTTTCACCACTTACTGGATAATGCCATCAAATTCATAGAAGAAAATAATCTCTCGGAAATAAAGATTGAATATGAGAAAGTGATGGAATTGCACCCCGACCATCCTAACGAGAGCCCGGCGCTTTACCATAAAATAACCATTCTTGACAATGGCAAAGGCTTTAAGCAGGAAGAGGCAGAAAACATTTTTGAAATGTTTTATAAAATCACTGAAAAAGGAAAATTCAAGGGGTCCGGTATTGGCCTGGCCATCTGCAAAAAGATCATGGATATTCACCAGGGTTTTATAACGGCCATAGGTAAGCCAGATATGGGTGCTGCATTCCATTGTTATTTCCCATCGCAGCATGCTTAGCTCTAGATTTCAGATTATTTATTAATCTATTTGTTCAGTATTACTCAATTTGTTACTTTTAAATACGCCATAGTATTATCTACAACTGTGGGTGATTTACATAACGATCAAGGACAAATACAAAAAATTTTAATCGAGCAATCTACAGGAAGAAGTTCTTACTTGCCCTGCTTATTCCTACATATGTGTAAGTGGTAATTCCCGTACCCCATTAAAAAGTAAATTTTTTCAATCATTAAACTAAAATATGAAAAAGCATATTTTATTGTTGGATGATGACGCTGATGAAGTGGATATCCTTCTCATGGCCATCAACGACATGACTGATAAATGTACATGCACCTGGGTGCAGTACCTTGATCATGCTTTGAAAGTAATACCCAATTTACAACCGGATGTAATATTGGTAGATTATAACATGCCCAAAACAAACGGGCTTGAATGTATTGAGAAAATAAACGGCTTACCCGTTTCGCATGTTCACCAGGTAGTTCTTTATTCCACATACATTAATGACGAAATGAAAATGCAGGCTAAAGAACTGGGT
>CAMPGG010000291.1 GCA_946885335.1 uncultured Chitinophagaceae bacterium | reverse complement strand
TGGTAAAACCTGTTGCTTTTCCGGAAAATCAGTACCCTTCATTTCCGCGGTGGCTACACCAAGAATGCGATATCCTTTAACAGCCAGTGACTCAATAATTTTATTTAATTCATTTATTTCCCGGGGTGAAAGATCACTCGCATTTATTATTGCTTCCGGTGCACCTTTTGCCGAAATGATCCGGTGCCCTTCTGCATTTTCAAAAACATGGGTCATCATCGGTGGTTTACCCTCCAGCGGATATTCATGAACCATCCGGAAATTTCTTCGTTTATCCGTTAATGTTGTTTTTTGATAAATGTGATGCAATGTTTTTTCCATTGGATCAAAAGGAATGGGCTCGCTGGCCCACATCGCTGCTTCAATCACTTCAACTTCTTCGGGTTCATTCCAGTTCTCATGTTCATAAAGCTTTTGATTTCGGTGAGCATACACGGCCATGAGGCTCATTTTATTTTCGGTGATGGTCCCTGTTTTATCAGCGCAAATAATAGTTGCACTGCCAAGTGCTTCCACCGTACGGGTTTTTTTTACGATAATTCCCTGCCGCATCAACCGCCAGGAGCCTAATGCCATAAATGTTGTGAAAGCAACCGGGATCTCTTCCGGCAGAATAGACATAGCCAGCGTTAAACCTTTTAATAAACTATCCAGCAGGTCCTTGCTTTGCCAGAAATTGATCGCCCAAACCAAAATAAAAACCAATACACCAAAAATGGCCATGATCTTTACAAAACGATTGATCTGCTTTTGCAAAGGTGTTGCCTCTTCTCTTATATCAGCCAGCGAAGTACCTAATTGCCCGATGCGGGTTTTTGTACCGATATTTTTTGCTTCATACAATGCCAGGCCAGAGGATACCATGGTACCACTGTAAACTTTATTATCATCGCTTGTTGGAGATTTAAAAACGGACCAGGCTTCGCCTGTTAAGGATGATTCATTGACTGAAAAATCATTACTATGAACAATTACACCATCCGCATTGATCGTACTCCCCTCTTCTGCAATAACAAGATCACCAACAACAATTTCACTTGTAGCCACCTGCTTCACATGGCCATTGCGCAGCACTTTACTCAATGGTTCATTTAATTTCTTCAGGGCTTCCAGTGCTTTACCACTGCGGCGATCCTGGTATATGGAAATACCTGAAACAGCAATCAATGCTGCGACCATAAACCAGGCTTCATCCAATTGCCCGAGAATAAAATAAATAACGGCTACCGAAATCAGCAGGATAAGCATGGGTTCTTTGGCGATATCGAAAATGAAATGCCACCATTTATCTTTAGATACCAGACGCTGTTCATTGGTCCCCCATTTCTCTCTCGCCGATAGAACTTCCCTTTCATTTAAGCCCCTGATATTTTCCGGAATATTTATTTGTCTTTCCATGCACCATCTTCGTTAAATAGATTCACATTGACTATGAATGTAAGAAGGTTTGCAAAACCATGACAAAAAAAATCCCATTGTTAATACAACGGGATTATTCATTTATACAGGTCATTTATATCAGGCAAATTGTTTGCGGATCACATTCAATGCGCCACCTGCTTTAAACCATTCAATCTGTGGTTCATTATAAGTATGATTAACTACAATGGCGTCAATGGTACCATCGGCATGTTTCAATTTCACAGTCAACGGGCAACCCGGTGCAAAATCCGTTAAACCGATGATATCAATTTCATCGTCTTCCTGCACTTTATCATAATCTTCTTTGTTAGCAAAAGTAAGCGCCAACATACCTTGTTTCTTTAAATTGGTTTCGTGTATACGGGCAAATGATTTCACCAAAATGGCACGAACACCCAGGTGGCGTGGTTCCATGGCCGCATGCTCCCTGGAAGATCCTTCACCATAGTTTTCATCACCCACAACAATACTTCCAATGCCCGCTTTTTTGTAATCTCTTGCCGTAGCCGGAACAGCACCATATGCGCCTGTCAGCTGGTTTTTGACTGAGTCTGTTTTTTCATTAAAATAATTGACTGCGCCAATCAGCATATTGTTTGAAATATTATCCAGGTGTCCGCGGAATTTAAGCCAGGGACCCGCCATGGAAATATGATCGGTGGTACATTTTCCCTTTGCTTTGATCAGCAATTTTAATCCCTTCAGATCAGTTCCCTCCCAGGCTGCGAATGGTGCCAATAATTGTAAACGGTTTGATTGCGGATCTACGATCACTTCAACATAGGTTCCATCTTCTGCAGGGGCAAGATAACCTGCATCCTCAACCGAAAATCCGCGTGGAGGCAATTCAAATCCGGATGGTTCATCTAACATAACCATGTTGCCATTCTTATCCTTCAATTTATCTTTTAATGGATTAAATGTCAGATCACCGGCCAGTGCAAAAGCTGTCACCAATTCAGGTGATGCAACAAAGGCATGGGTTGAAGCCAGTCCATCATTACGTTTTGCGAAGTTGCGGTTGAAAGAGGTAATGATTGAATTTTTGCGGGTAGGATCATCCATGTGGCGGGCCCATTGACCTATACATGGGCCGCAGGCATTGGCTAATACAACACCGCCAATTTTTTCGAAAGTATCCAGGTAGCCGTCTTTTTCAATGGTATACCGGACCATCTCACTGCCAGGAGTAATCGTAAATTCGGCTTTTGTTTCCAGGTTTTTATCAATGCCCTGTTGTGCCACTGAAGCAGAGCGGCTGATATCCTCGTAAGATGAATTGGTGCAAGAACCAATCAAAGCCACCTCCAGTTTTTCCGGCCATTGGTGACTGCGAACAGCCTGCGCAAATTCAGAGATCGGCCATGCTAAGTCTGGAGTATAAGGTCCATTTACATAGGGTTCCAATTCACTGAGGTTTATTTCAACCAATTGATCATAAAAATCAGCCGGGTTATCATAAACTTCTTTATCTGGTCTTAAATGTTCTTTGATGTTATTGGCCATTTGAGCCACTTCTTCCCGACCGGTAATGGAAAGATAACCGGCCATCTTATCATCATAAGTAAATACGGAACAGGTAGCACCAATTTCAGCACCCATATTACAAATGGTTGCTTTACCGGTGGCGCTCAGGTTATCTGCACCTTCACCAAAATATTCTACAATTGCACCGGTGCCGCCTTTTACAGTCAGGATACCTGCAACTTTTAAAATCACATCTTTTGCGCTTGACCAGCCACTGAGTCTGCCGGTCAATTTTACCCCGATCAATTTGGGCATTTTTAATTCCCAGGGAAGTCCGGCCATTACATCAACGGCATCCGCTCCACCAACACCAATAGCCAGCATGCCTAATCCACCTGCATTTGGTGTATGAGAATCTGTACCGATCATCATTCCACCTGGAAAAGCATAATTCTCTAATACCACCTGGTGAATAATTCCTGCACCGGGTTTCCAAAAACCTATACCATATTTATTAGAAATGGATGATAAAAAATCATAAACTTCCTTATTTGAATTAATGGCATTTACAAGGTCAGTTTTTGCACCAACTTCCGCCTGGATCAGGTGATCGCAATGCACGGAAGAAGGGACTGCCACCGTATTTCGTCCGCAGGTCATAAATTGTAATAAAGCCATTTGAGCCGTTGCATCCTGCATGGCTACCCTATCGGGTGCAAAATCCACATAATCTTTTCCTCTTTCTTTCGCTTCTGTTGGTGCCGTATAGAGATGAGCGTAGAGGATCTTCTCTGTCATCGTTAAGGGCCTGCCTAAAAGTGACCGGGCTGCTTCAACTTTTCCTGGCAACTCGGCGTAAACCTTTTTTATCAAATCCAAATCAAATACCATATTATTTTCTTTAAAATGTGGAAGTAATGAGGTGCAAAACTAAATAATTAACAAGCACGAAAAAAAATGGTTTGAAAGCTTCATCCATGTTTTTATGAAGAAACCTTTTAGTAAATGTTTAATCTTATTGTTAAAAATGGTAACATATAACTGCAACTGCCTAATTACCATAGCTGATAGGTTGTTCATTTAGCAAAAATTAGATTAAATTCGCCGCATGAACCAATTCCGGAATTTCATTGAATGGCATTTATTTGGTGTTTGCACCGCAATTGGTGAAAAGATGGGTATTGCCACCACGCAGATACGTAAATGGTTTATGTACACTTCCCTGCTTACAATGGGTTCACCCATTATTATTTATATGATCCTCGCCTTTTGGATGAATATTAAAAGATATATTCTGAATGCCAGGAGGAACCCGTTGAGATGGCAATAATACAATTAGATAATGAGACAATTTGGCAATTAGCCAATTTGAAAATTTGAAAATTTAATACTACCGAAGTAATAAAATTTTAAATCTAACTAACCCCTAAACTCTAAACTCTAAACCTTTCTCAAATCATTTCACTCAACTTTCCCACTACAATATCAACTTCTTCTTTTGTATTGTATTTGCTGAATGAAAAACGGATGGTCACCTGGTTGGGATTATTATTGATAGACCTGATGACATGCGAGCCCTGGTCTGCCCCGCTGGTACAGGCACTTCCGCCGGAAGCACAGATATGATTAATATCCAGGTTAAATAAAACCATTTCAGACTTTT
>CAMPGG010000290.1 GCA_946885335.1 uncultured Chitinophagaceae bacterium | reverse complement strand
TACAATGCTGCTTTCATGAGTAATAAAATCACATATAGTTTAAACAATGCAATAAAATGGATCAAGATTACAACAGATACCAGCAACCTGTTACTGGTTGGTAATTTTGGCCTAACTGCCGCTGATGCAACCGTTACATTTCAAAATGCAGGTACCTGGTATAATTATCTTGATGCAAGTACATTTACAGCTACCGGTAATGCACAAACTATTTCTTTGCAGCCCGGGCAATATCATCTTTATCTTAACCGGAATATTGTTAATGCTGTTACTACACCGGTGAGTAACCTGCCTTCAACATCTGCACTTTTACAGTTTACAGCTTCACCCAATCCAACACAGGGCATGATGAATATTCAGTTAAATATGCCGCAAACAGGGGCGGCGAATATTTCCATTTTGAGTTTGTATGGACAAAAAATAAAAGAAATTAAAAATTCCATTTTGGTAAAGGGAAAACACAATTTTGATTTTCAACCCCGGCATTTACCTGCAGGAACCTATTTTTTGCAATTACAAACTAAACAGGCTACCAGCACCATTAAAATTATTCTTCAATAATAAAGGATCATATAATTATGGATAAATTGATGCATTTAAAAACAGCTGAAGTAGAGAAAAGTAGTCACCTGGATTATTTTAATATCGCCATTTCAGTAGACTGTGTCATTTTTGGATATGATAAAAAAGAATTGGAAATACTACTGATTAAATCGGATTTGGAGGAGTTTGCGGGGCTCTGGTCTTTATTGGGTGATTTGATAAAACCAGATGAGGATATTGAAAGTGCGCCATACAGGGTATTAAAAGAAAGAACTGGCCTTGATGATGTTTACCTTGAGCAGGTTTATACATTCGGATCATTGAACCGCCATCCTTCGGGTCGTGTTATTACCACAGCCTATTATTCACTGATCGATGTCAATCATCATAAACTTCAATTAACGGAAAATGAAGTGCACTGGCATAAAGTTGCAGATATTAAAAACCTGGCTTTTGACCATAAACTAATTATGGATACCTGTCTTCAAAGACTTCGCCAGCAGGTAATGGAAAAGCCGGTCATATTTAACCTGTTGCCGGAAAAGTTTTCTCTGCGGGAACTACAGGATCTGTACCAGGCTATCTTAGGTGTTCAACTTGACAGAAGAAATTTTCGTAAAAAAATTGCATTAAAAGACTGGTTAGTGGATCTACATGAAATGGAAGACAACGTGCCTCACCGGCCGGGTAAATTGTACAAAGTGAAATCAGATTTAAGACCTAAACCTGCCAGGAAAAAAAGAAAGCCAGAAGCCGCATAAGTACATTTTGCTGTAAATGTATTCTACAGATTAAGCAGCCATTAATAGAATTATATTTCATGAATATAGAAAAAACATTTATAATTGTGTTAAAAATACACATTAAAGGTATTCAATATCATTTTCTAACGTACAGATCAATTGCTTATGCCAATCAAAAAACTGCTACAGGCGTTAATTCTGCCTGCTCTTTTATTTTGCTGTTTTTCTTCTTTTGCTCAAAACAAAACTATTACCGGTAAAATAACAGATACTGAAGGTGTTGGGCTTTCAAATGCCACCGTTTCTTTAAAAAATTCAACAATTGGCACTACTACAGCCACCGATGGTACATTTAGTTTAACTGTGCCGGCTAATGCCACTACCCTGGTGATTTCATCAGTAGGTTTTGCTCCGCAGGAAATTGACATTTCCAGTGTCACTAATATTGCTGTTACACTCAGCACCACAACTGCAACAATGGATGAAGTGGTAGTCGTTGCTTATGGTACACGCCGCAAAGGAGATCTGACGGCGGCCATTACATCTGTTACACCTGAAGATTTTCAAAAAGGACAAATTGCGTCTTCAGAACAATTATTGGTAGGAAAAGTGGCCGGTTTGCAAGTTACCAATGGTGGTGGAAGTGCAGGTGGTGGAAGTAAAATCCGTATTCGCGGGGGTGCTTCCTTAAATGCCAGTAACGACCCGCTTATTGTTGTTGATGGCGTGCCCGTTGAAAGCAATGGCATTTCTGGTTCAGGAAACTTATTAAGTACCATCAATCCTAATGATATTGAATCAATGAGCGTATTGAAGGATGCATCTGCTACTGCTTTATATGGTTCAAGAGCATCAAACGGGGTAATTATCATCACTACAAAAAAGGGTACGAGGGGAAAAGTGAAATTTAATTTCAACACGCAGTTTTCAATAGGCGAAGTTCCTGAGTTTGTAGATGTATTAACAGGTGATGAGATCAGGCAGCTAATTAATGATGATGCTGCGGCCACCGGCGTTAATACCTATAAAAACTTATTGGGAACTGCAAATACTAACTGGCAGGATGTGATTTACCAGAAAGCTTTTGGAACTGATAATAATATAAGTGCCAGTGGCAGCATAGGAATGGTGCCTTTCCGTGCTTCTGTGGGTTATGCAGACCAGGACGGAGTTTTAAAAACAAACAATTTTAAGAGACTGACAGGTTCTTTGAATTTGAATCCAAAGTTTTTTAATAATCATCTTTCCGTTAATGTGGCTATGAAATTAGGCCAAACCAGGCATCGCTGGGCTAATGAAGGCGCAGTTGGAAATGCAGTAACATTCGATCCAACAAAACCTGTTTACGATCCTAATAAGTATGGTGGATATTTTGAATGGCTGCAGACCGGTTCAAATAACCTGCCCATCGATTTATCTAACAGGAACCCTTTGGCATTACTTGAATTAAGAGACAATACTTCAAGAGTCAATCGCTTTATTGGTAATGTTCAATTGGACTATAAACTGCATTTCTTTCCTGACCTCCATGTTTTATTAAATGTAGGTGTAGATAATGCCAATGGAAAAGGTGATGATAAGATTGATTCATTAGCTGCTACCGATTATGACACTCGTGGCCGCTTCTCTCATTATGCACAGGTTAAAGAAAATACCCTGGTAGATGTTTCCCTGTTTTATGATAAAAATTTACCAAGCCTGAATTCTAAAATTGATTTATTAGTAAGCCATAGTTACCAGGATTTTGTTACCAAGGTTTATAATTATGCGGTTTACGGAATGGACAGGCAATTAATTCCAGGTTCAACGCCAAATTTTGCATGGGACAAACCGCAATACAGACTGGAATCTTATTTTGGAAGAGCAAACATTAATATCGCTCAAAAATATATTTTGCAAGCGACATTGAGAAGAGATGCCAGTAGCAAATTCTCACCCGAAAACAGGGTCGGTTATTTCCCATCCGTTTCATTTGCCTGGCGTTTGAAGGATGAATTCTTCAAAACTTCCCGTGCAGTTACTGATTTGAAACTTCGTTTAGGCTGGGGCGTTACAGGCCAACAGGATGGTGAGGATATAGGTTATTATTCCTACCTGCCCAGGTATACATTGAGTACATCGACTGCTCAATATCAGTTTGGGAGTAATTATTTTAACTACCTACGTCCTGAAGGATATGATCCAAATATCAAATGGGAAACAACAACAACTCAAAATATAGGAATAGACTTTGCATTTATTCAAAACCGTATTAGTGGTACAATAGACGTTTATCAAAAGAAAACAGAGGATTTGTTAAGTGAAGTTCCCGTTGCACCAGGGAGCAATTTTGTAAACCTTATTACTACAAATGTGGGTAATCTTGAAAATAAAGGAATTGAAATTTCTTTGAACACTGTTCCTGTAAGGAATGAAAATTTTTCATGGGATCTTGGTGTGAATTTCACTTATAATGAAACGGAGATCACTAAATTATTAAAAAATGAAGATCCAGCTTTCAGGGGCATTCCTGTAAGTTTTATCAGTGGTGGAACGGGCAATACCATTGGTATTTTTGCAGTGGGTTATGCACCTTACACATTCGATGTATTTAAGCAAGTTTACGATCCTGTAACGGGTCGCCCGATTGAGGGTTTATATGAAGACATTAACCGGGACGGCCAGATAGATGATAATGATCGTTATTTCTATAAAAAACCAGCGCCTGATTTCTTATTGGGCGCCAGTACAGAAGTTACTTATAAGAATTTCTCTCTCGGGGCTGCAGGTCATGGCATGATCGGCAATTACCAATACAATAATTACTTTTCAAATAATGGTGTTCTCAGGGCTGTAAAGAATCCAATCAATTTTATTGGTAATGCTTCACGCAATTACCTGGAAGCTGGTTTGGAAAATAACCAGTATAAAACGGATTACTATATTGAAAACGCTTCTTTCTTCAGGATTGATAATATCAACCTGGGATATAATGTTGGTAAAATACTTCGTGATGCTGCAAACTTGCGCATTACAGCAAGTATTCAAAACGTTGCTGTTTTTACGAAGTATAAAGGATTGGATCCGGAGATTTCTTCGTCAGAGGGAATTGATAATAATATCTATCCTCGTCCACGTACTTACGCTATCGGTTTCAATTTAGATTTCTAATTCATTAATATGATTTGTATGAACAATAAAACAATAATTAATTTATTTATCATGGTGATTGCTATCCTTTCTTTAGCATCCTGTGCAAAAAAATTGGATCTGTACCCTATCAATGATCT
>CAMPGG010000289.1 GCA_946885335.1 uncultured Chitinophagaceae bacterium | reverse complement strand
CGTGATGTTGCCGGCTGGAAACCTTTTGACGGTGTGCGTAACCGTTATTGGCTGGCAGAAAATTTAAACAACAATCGTTTTGCATTGATCCATGATGCGCTTTATACATACTATCGCAAAGGAATGGATACCTTTTATGAAGATGAAAAGGCAGGCCGGCTTGAAATACTCAATGGATTAAACTATCTCAATACCGTTCAAACGGACAATCCTAATTCCATGTTTATGCAGGTTTTTTTCCAGGGAAAAAGCAATGAACTGGTAAAAATTTTCAGTAAGGCTAATGCCGATCAGAAAATAAGGGCAAGAGAATTATTATTAAAACTGGATATTTCAAATTCTGCAGTTTATAAAGAACTCAAATAATTAAATGAGTACTGCAATAAAATGTAAAACTGGTTTATTGAGTAACGCCTTGCAACAAAAATCCTACATGAAATTTTTTTCTTTTTTTCTCCTGGTAATATTTTTTTCTTGTAGTGCTGACAAGATACCTGATGACATATTAGCGCCTGAAAAAATGCAGGAAGTTTTATGGGATATGATCAGGGCCGATGAATTTCTTGTCAGTTATGTGATAAAGGATACAAGTGTAAACAGAAAAGCAGAATCTATAAAATTATATGATAAGGTTTTTGATGTGCATGATATTTCAAAATCAGCATTTGAGAAAAGCTTTAAATATTACCAGCTTCATCCTGAAATTCTACAGCCAATCATGGATAGCCTGAATGCCCGAAAAACTGATTTGGAAATTGGGGAACCGCTTCCAATTGACGAAGACATTCCGAAGCCTGCACCTGTCCGTATAAATGCAGAGTAGCCAGCTTGTAATTTTACCTTTACTTTTTATTACATTTACCATCATTTGTCAATATCAAATTGACTCTCTTATTTTGATTAAAAAAATTTACAGCATTTTAATGATAAAGCTTAATTGATTTATATGTGATGCAGTGAATTTTCAAAAAAGAGTTATCAGTAAAAAAAAACAGACATGAACAAAACGATAGCTAATGCCGATGAGGCCATTAAAGATATTCAGGATGGAGCAGTGATCATGTTGGGTGGATTTGGTTTATGTGGCATTCCTGAAAATGCAATTAATGCATTGGTAAAAAAAGGAGTGAAAAATCTCACTTGTATTTCTAATAATGCCGGTGTGGATGATTTCGGTTTGGGATTACTGTTACACACCCGGCAAATAAAAAAGATGATGAGTTCTTATGTAGGTGAAAATGCTGAATTTGAAAGACAATTATTGAATAATGAACTGGAAGTAGATTTAATTCCGCAAGGAACGTTGGCAACCAGGATACAAATGGCCGGTATGGGTATTCCTGCTTTTTATACACCAGCCGGTTATGGAACTGAAGTTGCGGAAGGAAAAGAAAGCCGGGAATTCAATGGAAAAGTATACTTAATGGAACACGCATTGCATGCAGATTTTGCTATTGTAAAAGCTTGGAAAGGGGACAGGTATGGTAACTTAATTTTCAGAAAAACTACCCGAAATTTCTCAACCTCCATGGCCAAAGCGGGCACTATTACAATTGCAGAAGTAGAGCACCTAGTTGACCCGGAAGAAATGGAACCTGACCAGGTTCATGTTCCGGGAATATATGTTCACCGGATTTTCCAGGGAAAAGATTATGAAAAAAGGATTGAAAAAGTAACAACAAGAATTGAAAGGAACTAAATATTCAATACAACTTTAAATATTCTATATGGCTTTGGATAAATATGGTATTGCTAAACGGATTGCACAAGAACTGCAGGATGGAATGTATGTTAATTTAGGTATTGGTATACCAACGCTTGTAGCCAGTTACATTCCGGAAGGCATTAGCATTATGTTACAAAGTGAAAATGGTATGTTGGGAATTGGTCCGTATCCTACCAAAGAAGAAGTAGATGCGGACCTGATCAATGCAGGAAAAGAAACGGTAACAATTTTACCAGGCGGTGCTTTTTTTGACAGTGCGGAAAGCTTCGGTATGATCCGGGCTGGCAAAGTTGATTTGACTGTTTTAGGTGCAATGGAAGTAAGTGAGCAAGGTGATATTGCCAATTGGAAAATACCCGGCAAAATGGTAAAAGGTATGGGTGGTGCGATGGATCTTGTTGCCAGCGCAAAAAATATAATAGTTGCTATGATGCATACCAATCCAAAAGGTGAATCAAAACTGCTGCCTGCATGTACATTACCTTTAACTGGTGTAAAATGTATCAGGAAAGTAGTCACCGACCTCGCAGTAATTGAAATTACACCGGGAGGTTTTAAATTGTTAGAGAGAGCACCTGGTATAAGTGTTGATGAAATAAAATCAAAAACAGCAGGTAAATTAATAGTTGAAGGAGAAATTCCTGAAATGAAGATTTAATCTATCAGGTTATTTTTTACTGCAAAAAATACAAGTCCGGCAGTGTTCTTACTTCCAAATCTTTCCATTAATCGATCTTTAATGGCTTCCACAGTTCGTGGACTGATCTCCATTTTTTTTGCAATTTCCTGCGCGGTAAATTCCATGCAAATAAAACGAAGTACATCTCTTTCTTTATCGCTTAAGGTAATTTCATTATTCAGACTGGGAACTACTTTTTGCCGGGCGTGAGATTTTTTAAGGAGAATACGATTCACAAAATTATTGAGATAATAACCTTTTTCAAAAACTTCCATAATGGCCCGCCTGATTTCCTGGGGCTCCGCATTTTTCAATAAATAGCCATTAGCTCCATTCTCCATAAGGTGATAAACAAAACGTTCATCTTCATACATACTTAATACTATGATATGAATATTGGGGTATAACTTACTTAAAGCTTTGGTTGTTTCAATACCATCTTTTGTTGGCATGCGCAAATCCATTAAAACAACATCTGGTTGAGAGGCACCAATACCATTTAAAAGATCTTCTCCATTTTCCGCTTCCTGTACAAATTTTATATTGGTAAATGGTCGAAGCGAAAGAATGACTCCTTTTCTAAAAATTTTATGATCATCTGCAATTGCAACCTTTATACTTTCCATAGTTTTCACATAAGGATCAAAGATAAAATTTTAATCATGATTATAGGGTTGGTCCTTTGGTATTTCAAGTGTTACCTTATAATAGGTTTGTGAAACATCTTTTTCAAAATTGATTGAGCCATGTGCTACTTTTAACCTGCTGCTGATATTTTTCAAACCTAACCCAATATGGCTTTTATTTAATTTATCGAAATCAGATTGTATGATTCCTCTTCCATCATGATGAATTCGTAAAAAGAATTTATCACCATGAGAATTTTGGGTTAAATGGATAAAACTTGAACTACTGTGTTTTAAAATATTATTAATCAGTTCCTGTACAACCCTAAAAACAATTAATTCTTTTTCCGGTTTAAGTCTTTCTTTATAATCATGAAAACGGCTGCTTGCGTTAATACTTCCTGAGCCGCTGATTTTTTGAAACAAGTCATTCACTGCAGATTCCAGGCCAAAATTCTTTAAAGTTGGCGGCATCAGGCTATGACTTATATTTCTTACCAATTGAATGGTGTCATCAAGGATCTGGCGAGCCTGGTAAATAGATTGAAGTTGGGTTGCCTTATCCTGGTTAACCAGGTTTTCGTTTAAGTATAAACGGGCAGTTGCTAATAGGGGGCCGGCATCATCATGAAGGTCTGCAGCAATCCGTTGACGTTCTTCTTCCTGTAAGCGAATGGATGCATTTAATAAAACCTTTTGTTGTTCGTGCTCCATTTGCTGCAGTTTGTTCTGGTACCGGATCACTTTACGTTGATGAAAAATGATGAACATGATCAGCCCTATTGTAAGCACCAGCATTCCAAGTGTACCTATAAAAAGTACCATGGAAATTCCGGATGAGTTTGAAGCTTGCAATAAGAACATAGTGGTAGGTGGTGGTTGGTGGTATTAGCTTTGATTAATTTATATCTAAATATGGTAATGATTCTTTTTGGTTTTTTACTTTTTGAGGTTCTTTTTGGGCAAAAACCCAAATCCCCAATGCAAACAAGATATTCTTTAAAGCATAAAATATATAAGTTAAAGACAAATATTTATTAAACAGTTTGCGGTCTACCTGATCAGAAAAAATGTAAATAAAAAAAGATCCGGCCAGGTAAATGATCATACCTAAAATGATCCAGAATCTGTAATCATTATAGATGAGATCGGTGGTTGGTTCATTCATCCTTTCATACAGAAAATAAAAAGAGAAACAAAGGATAATAATCGTTTCAATTCCGATGGGAATAGTATCGATGGTTTTTATTTTAACTGTTAAAGCATAGAAGATAGAGAAAATCAGATATAATGCAGATATTATTACTATTGCCTGTTTAACTTTTGGATTTTTTAAGTTGATCCAAATAAAGGAAATGAAGAGTAAATATTCAGATAGCGTAGTAAAACTTACCAGGAAATGTGTTAATGTCCTATCAAAAAATAAATTTGCCTGAATTATTAAAATGGAAATTAGGGTGTAAATCGCAAGCACCCATAAACTCGTATTATTCTTATTTTTAGAAAAATAAAAAATAAAAAGCAGT
>CAMPGG010000288.1 GCA_946885335.1 uncultured Chitinophagaceae bacterium | reverse complement strand
TACAAACCATGGTAACCATAAAAGCGAACCTGTTTTAGTTCAATGGTCAGGTGATGTGAAGGAAGGCTCATGAACGGAATTAATTTTAAAAGAAAACTAAATATGCCCTTTGGCACCCAGGTATCTTTCTGCATCCAGTGCGGCCATACAACCACTGCCTGCTGCGGTTACTGCTTGCCGGTATATTTTGTCCTGGATATCGCCCGCAGCAAAAACACCTTCTACATTTGTTTTTGTTGAACCGGGAACGGTTAACAGGTAACCAGCTTCATCCATATCAACCCAACCTTTAAAAATGGCTGAATTGGGTTCATGACCGATAGCAACAAAAAATCCGCTTACGGGAATTTCCTGCTCTTCGCCCGTTTGATTGTTCTTAACTTTTACTGCATTTACATTCTTTTCACCCAGCACTTCCATTGTTTCGGTGTTCCAGTAAATTTTAATATTGGGCGTTTTGAAAACTCTTTCCTGCATTATTTTAGAGGCTCTCATTTCGCTTTTGCGAACGAACATATGAACGGTTGAACAGAGTTTGGATAAATAAAGCGCTTCTTCTGCCGCGGTATCACCGGCACCAACTATGGCCACTTCTTTTCCTTTAAAAAAGAAACCATCACACACTGCACATGCACTAACACCATATCCATTTAACCGTTGTTCACTTTCCAGTCCAAGCCATTTGGCAGATGCGCCAGTTGCAATGATCACTGCATCGGCTTCGATTAATTTTTCATCATCGATCCATACTTTTAATGGTTGTTGCATGAAATCGACTTTGGTGGCTAATCCATAGCGGATATCAGCACCCATGCGAACGGCTTGTTTCTCAAAATCGATCATCATCTGTGGCCCCTGTACGCCATCGGCATACCCGGGATAATTTTCCACTTCTGTAGTAATGGTTAATTGACCACCCGGCTGAATGCCCTGGTATAATACAGGTTTCATATTTGCCCTGGCAGCATAAATAGCCGCTGTATAACCTGCAGGTCCTGAACCAATGATTAAGCAATGTACTTTTTCTGAAGCCTGTTCCATTTTATATATGGTGGATTAATAGTTATGTAAAAGCTGAATTTTATAAACGCAGCAAAATTAACCGGATTAGGTTAGAAATCAATACCGGTAATTACCTGCCACATATATTTAAGTTTTCCTATTGTTTCCAGTCAAACCACATTTCAAGGCCTGGTAACATTTACACTGCGAAAGGAACTTTGATGTTTATAATTCATGTCTTCAATTTAACATGTACATAAAAAAAGAGTTGCCAAAGCAACTCTTGATCCTGAAAGAAAAATAATCTTTAATAACCCTGGTTCTGCTGTCCCCTGATATTTTCATTTGCATCGAGTTCAGCTTGTGGTATCGGGTAAATTCTTCTGAAATTATTTACTTCAATAGGAAGTAATATTAATGGATGCTGGGATGTGGTATGATTTGTAATTGGCAGGTTTAATCGCATCAGGTCCCAGTACCTGTCACCTTCGAAAGCCAGTTCCTTTCTTCTTTCTTCAATAATATCATTGATCAATTCAGCTCCTGAAGAATTATAACCGGCAAATCCTGGCTCCCTGTTTTGTGCCACCTGGTTCAGCCGCATCCGGGCATCATCCTCCTGTCCCAACCTGGCATGCGCTTCGGCTAAGATGAGGAGAATGTCTGCGAATCTTAAAACTTTCGTGTCGTCTTTATCTGCAGGATTTGTGGTGTTCGGATATTTTTGTACGAGGTAAACAGTTTGTCCCGGCAATACATCATCAACACTTACTTCAATCACATCCAACCGAACATCACCGGGCCTGTATTTTTCATACAATTCATTGGTAACCCAAATATCACCATAACCTTCCAGGGAATAAAAATTAGACAGGGAGTTTGAACTCAGGTTTGCAGCCGCATCGCTGCTTACTTCAAACAATGTTTCAACCTGGTCGGTTTGAGTGCCCGGGTCACTCCAGTAATCAACATAATTGCCTGCACTCACCAAAACAAATCCACTGTTATTTACTACCTCCAATGCGGCATCCCTTGCATTTGCCCATTCACCCATATGCAAATACACTTTTGCCAACAATCCTTTTGCGGCATAGGGCGTAAAATATTCTGAAGTCATCAGCCTTGTACCCCCGGTGGATGTTATTTCAACTGTTTCTCCCTGGCTGAAATTCATCAATGTAAAAGCCTGGTTAAGATCTGAAATTATTTGCGCATATACTTCACTGACAGTGTTACGTGCAGGCCTTGCATCCTGCTCAAAAGAAGTAACAACGGGCACACCCAATGCATTGGCATCAACCGTATATGGTTTGGCAAAATTGCGAACCAGTTCAAAATGCATTAATGCCCTTACTGCGTAGGCTTCACCTTTTAACTGGTCAACGATCGGTGAAGATGCAAGATCTGCATGAATGATAATATTCGCATTTTTAATGGCGATATAAGCACTGTTCCAAACACCCAGTGCATCTGAATTAGCAGCCGTTTGATTGTAATCTCTTAACTCAAGATACCTGCCGGAATTATTGCCTTTTAAATACACATTGTCCGCAGCCAAATCACCTTTCACAGGCAATGTTCTTCCATACAGGTTTACACTTCTTAAGTTTGAATACATCCCGTTCACTATCACATTTAAATCACCATCTGTTTCAATGGCATCTTCTACCGGTAATGCATCATACGGTTGCAAATCAAAAAAATCTTTTTTGCATGATGCCGTTAAAGTGATAAAAGCTAACAGGTAAACTGATATTTTTTTGTTGAATATCATTATAGTATTTTTTTAGTTTTTATAATCCAATGTTAATCCCTGCTGTAAATGATTTTAAAAAGAAAGCATTAGAATCAGCAATGCCATTGATACCCTGCTCAGGATCCATTGTGAGGTTATCATCATAAGTTTTTGTAAACAGATTTGTTCCTCTTACATAAAATCTAACAGAGCTCATTTTTATTCTCTTTGTCAAATTTTCACCCATATTATATCCCAGTGTCAGGTTCCGGAGTTTTATAAAATCACCTTTATTTAAAAAACGGGTAGAAAAATCACTGGAGTTATTGGCTGATTGAACTTCGTACCTGGGCACATTGGTTATATCACCCGGTTGCTGCCAACGTTGTAAATTCATTGCGTATTTATTGGACAAAGGATATACGCCATCTATAGCATAATAGATCCAGCCATCCGTAACCAGGTTACCATAGTTATAAACAAAATCAGCCTGGAGATCAAAATCTTTGAATGTAAATGTGCTGATCAATCCACCCCAGTATTTAGGTGAAGCACTTCCTATCAGTTGTCTTTTTGCAGCACTGTAGTCACTGGTTTTTTGTCCATGTGATTCATCAACCCACCATTGCGGATCTCCGTTATCGGGATTTACACCAGCCCATTCTCTTACATAAAAAGTACGGTAGTCATGACCCTCTCTTAAAATAAATGCTCCACTCACAATGTCTTTGCCACCAGGTAAAGTGAGTATTTTATTTTTATTATGAGAGATGTTGAAACTGAGATCCCAACTAAAGTTTTTTGTCCTTACAGGTGTTCCATTCAGTTGCAGTTCTATGCCCTGGTTTTCCACTTCACCTATATTATCCGTGAATGAAGCAAAACCAGTTGTGCGTGAAAGTGGATTAGAAAACAGCAACTTGTTTGATACCCTTCGATATACATCAAACACAAAACCTAACCTGTTATCGAGGAAACTTGCATCAATACCGATATCAGCTTGTTTGGTACTTTCCCAGGTAAGATTTGCATTACCTACATTACTGAAAGTTCCGCCCGGTTGCCCACCATAACTCACACCATAAGCAATACCGGTTCGCCATGCATAATCACCAATTTCCGCATTACCGGTTAATCCATAAGAACCCCGAAGTTTTAATGCATTAACGAAACCAACTGCACTCATAAAATCTTCCCTGTCTATATTCCAGGCTGCACCCACAGACCAGAAATTACCAAACTGGTTATCCTTACTGAATCTTGAAGAACCATCGCGACGAAAACTTCCGCTCAGAATATATTTATTAAAATAATTAAGACTTAAAGAAGAATAAAGGCCTGCTAAACTGTAGTCTGAAGCACTTGAAGTGGCCTGTAAAGGTGTAGCGGCATTAACCGTTTGATAAAGTAAATTTGTTGGAGGATAACCCTGAGCAATAGCCGTAATTCCGTAACTCTTCGATTTTTGTGCTTCGTAGCCTAATTTGGCATCGACAGTTAAACCGTCCAAACCAGGAAATGCAGTTGTATAATCGAATTGATTGGTTGCTATCCAATTGAAAAATCTTGAGTACAATGGAAAACCAAGTCCACCATAAGCAACACCATCTCCATGAAACTGGTTCCAGAAACTAAATTCCTCCAGTACGTTATAATCAATACCAAAACGGGAAGTGAATTTCAGGTTTTTTAATACTGAAAGTTCTCCACCAACACTACCCTGTACAAGTGTTGTTCTTAATTCCGCGATATCATTTTCAGCTATGTATAATGGGTTATAATTTCCTGAATAACCAAGGTTGCCGGAAGTGGTTGTATTC
>CAMPGG010000287.1 GCA_946885335.1 uncultured Chitinophagaceae bacterium | reverse complement strand
AGCAGGTAAGGCCTGATACTCTCCGTTAAAGCATGCAGGTAATCCTCGTTATCATAAAATGGTTTGATGAAATCCAGCTTAAAAGGATAATTATATTTCTCGTGTATTTCCCGGGCATAATCCACTGCTGTCCGGTAACTTGACATGGCATAATGCGGGTACAAAGGAACCAAAACCACTTCTTTTAAATCTGGTGTTTGCCGCACCAGTTCATCAAATGCTGCTTTGGGTGATGGATTTCCATAACGCATGGCTATAGAAACCGGTTCTGGAATTTTTGATGCTAACGCGTTTCTTAACTGCCTGGTTATTTCAATAAGCGGAGAACCTTTTTCTGTCCAGACCGATTTGTAAGCCTCTGCAGATTTCGGTGCACGGAATGGGATGATGATTCCTTTTACAAGCAAGGCCCTGAAAAGCCAGGGATAATCCATCACTTTATCATCCATCAAAAATTCATCAAGGTATTTTTTTACATCCGGAACACTGGTTGAATCGGGCGAACCAAGATTCATCAGCACAACACCTTTTTTAATTTCTTCTGCCATAATTATTTTATAGGCTGCAAAGGTAATCTTCTGAATAATTACCTTTTTTGATTAATGCAACATAAATGAATTGATTGCGCTGTAAACGGTTTACAAGGCAGTAGAATAATTGTAAAATGATGTAGTTCAATATTATATATGATTAAAGTCAGTCTATAAAATGACGTTGCAATGACATTGTAATTCGGTTATTGAAGTCAGTGCGGTTAATTTTGCCCCTGAAAATATTTACGGATCAAGCATGCAATTTTCAATGCCCAAACAACTTTCTGATTTTTATGTTGCAGGAATCAACTACCGCAAAGCTGATGCAGCACTTCGAGGCCAGTTTGCCGTAAATGAAGATCAATACTTGTCCATTTTATCTAAAGCCAAAGAATACGGCATCAATGAATTTTTCATTCTCAGTACCTGCAACAGGACCGAGATATATGGTTTTGCAGCCGATGCTAAACAGTTAAGTGCTCTTTTATGCAGCGAAACCAGGGCAAGCATCGAAACTTTTTATCAATCCGCATATATTAAACAAGGCAAACAAGCTGTTGAACATTTATATCATGTAGCCGCCGGTTTAGATTCCCAGATCCTGGGCGATTATGAAATTGTGGGCCAGTTAAAAAATGCCGCTAAACTTGCCAAGTCGCATGGATTTATCGGCACTGCTTTGGAAAGAACATTGAATGCCGTATTACAGACTTCAAAAGCTGTAAAAAACAATACGCAATTGAGTGGCGGAACGGTCTCCGTATCTTTTGGAGCGGTTCAATACATTAAACAACAGGTTCAAAACATAAAGAATAAAAAAATTCTTTTAGTGGGTGTTGGCAAAATAGGTCGCAATACCTGTAAAAATGTGGTTGATTATCTGCAAACAAAGAACGTAGTATTGATCAACAGGACCACTGAAAAGGCAGCTTTACTGGCTTCCGAATTAGGATTGCAATTTGCTTCTTTGGAAGATCTTGACAAGCAGGTTGCCAGTGCGGATGTTATCCTGGTGGCCACCAATGCAAACACGCCAATTATTACCAGGCAACACCTGGAAAATAAAGGTGATAAACTCATCATCGATCTTTCCATTCCTTATAACGTAGAAGAACAAGCGCAACACTTACCCAATATTAAATTGGTGAATGTGGATGAACTGGCCCGGTTAAAAGATGAAACGCTGGCTAAAAGAACGGCTGAAGTTCCAAAAGCAAAAGCGATCATCAATGAAAGTGTCCTGGAGATCTTCAGCTGGTTCGAGATGAGAAAACATGTGCCGGTTTTAAACGCCGTAAAAATTAAATTGAACGAGATTTATACATCACCCCATTACGAAGAAACCGCTTACGTTACTACCTGCTCAGAGAAAAAAATACAAAAAGTATTAAATGGTATGGCCTCTAAAATGCGCTTACAAAATCAGCGTGGTTGTTACTATATTGAGGCCATCAATGAATTTCTGGCCATTCCAAATAAAAATTAATGAACAATGTTTTCCGGATCGGCACAAGGGATAGTGAACTAGCCGTTTGGCAGGCGAACATGGTTAAAGAACAGTTGGCGCTTTACGGTTATGAATCCAAACTTGTTTTTATTAAGAGTGAAGGAGATTTGGATCTCATCAGTCCTTTATATGCTATGGGTGTACAGGGTGTTTTTACCCGTACGCTTGATATCGCATTATTAAATAACAAAATTGATATTGCCGTGCATTCCATGAAGGATGTACCCATCCAATTACCCGAAGGTATTGCACAGGCGGCCGTTTTAAAAAGGGCTAATTACAAAGATGTGTTGGTTCCAAATGGCGAAACCCGTTTTTTGCAAAATCCATCATCAACTGCATTGATTGCCACCAGCAGCATTCGCAGAATTGCGCAGTGGCTTCACCGTTATCCTTACCACCAGCTAACTAACCTAAGAGGTAATATCAATTCAAGATTAAAAAAAGTAAAAGAAAGCAATTGGAACGGTGCCATTTTTGCGGCTGCCGGGTTGGAAAGAATTCATGTATTACCTACCAATGCCATTGAATTGGATTGGATGTTACCCGCGCCGGCGCAGGGTGCAATCATGGTTGTTGGTCGCAGCAATGATGATCCTGTCCTTGAAGCTTGCTCCTATTTAAATGATGCGCCAACGGCTATGTGTACAGCTATAGAAAGAAATTTTCTGAAAGCTTTATTGGGAGGATGTTCTACTCCCATCAGCGCACTGGCAGTTGTTGAAAATAACAATATTCATTTTAAAGGGAACATAACTTCCCCTGACGGCAAACAAAGTGTGGATGTGGAATCTGTTGTACATGCAGATAAAAGCAATGGACTGGGAGAAAAGGAAGCAATGAACATACTGGAAAAAGGTGGCAGAGCAATTGCAGAAAAATTAAGACATGAGCAATGACCTCATAAATATATTATCCACACGCCCACTACCGGCAGAGATCAAAGAGGATGCTTTGCAAAAAGGGATCCGGATCGATGAAATTTCTTTTATTGAAACATCTCCAATATTATCCATAGAAATTCAACAGGAAATAGAACAGGCCTTGTTACAAAGAATGATCGTCATATTTACGAGTATGAATGCGGTTGAAGCCGTTGCCAATGAAATGCATGGTATGCAACCTGATTGGGATATCTATTGCATTGGCCCGCAAACCAGTGAAAAAGTAAAAGAATATTTTGGTGAGCATTGTTTAAAAGGTACTGCTCCTTATGCCGAAGAATTGGCAGAACTGATCATAGAAAACGAAGAGCCGCAGGAGGTTTATTTTTTCTGTGGTAACCAGCGAAGAGATATTTTGCCCAAAATGCTGACCGAACATTTTTTTAATGTTTGGGATATTGAAGTCTACCAAACAAATGAACTTCCAGTCACCATCCATAAAAATTATGCAGGCATTTTATTTTACAGCCCGAGTGCGGTAAAGAGTTTTTTTAAAAACAATAAAGCTGGCGATCACAGTTTATTGTTTGCCATTGGAGAAACTACGGCAGCTGAAATAAAAACGCATTGCAAAAACCAGGTGATCATTGCGGATGAACCTGGTAAAGAAAGTCTGGCCAAACAAGCACTTGAATATTTTTACGCGGTGGAATAATATCTTTGCATCCCTCCCGGTAAATTCACCTTCATCAATACTGAAAAAGAAAAATGACTACACTGAAAAACGACCTGTTATTAAGAGCGCTGAGAAAAGAAAAAGTAGAAAGACCACCTGTATGGATGATGCGCCAGGCCGGTCGTTACCTGCCTGATTATATCAAGCTGAGAAATAAGTACGATTTTTTTACCCGGGTACAAACGCCCGAATTAGCTACGGCGATCACTTTACAACCGGTGGACCAGGTTGGCGTGGATGCCGCCATTATTTTTTCTGACATTTTAGTTATTCCACAAGCATTGGGCCTGGAGGTTTTAATGGAAGAAGGTAAGGGTCCGTCACTGCCGGTTGTAATCACGGAACAAAAAGATGTAGATGCATTAGACACCACGAATACTGCAGGTAAATTACAGTATGTAATGGATGCATTGACCATGACAAAAAAAGAATTGAATAACCGGGTACCATTGATTGGTTTTGCCGGCGCGCCATGGACATTGCTTTGTTATATGGTGGAAGGAAAAGGCAGTAAAACCTGGGATAAGGCAAAACAGTTTGCCTATACCAAACCAGAAGTGGCACATGCACTCTTACAAAAAATTACGGATGCAACGATTGATTATTTAAAAGCACAGGTAACTGCAGGCGCAGATATTTTACAGGTGTTTGATAGTTGGGCAGGGTCTTTAAGTCCGGCGGATTTTAATGTTTATTCACAACCCTATTTATTACAAATTGCTGATGCGTTAAAAGATCATGCACCGGTTATTTTATTTCCAAAAGGAAGTTGGTATGCATTACCTGAATTAAGTAAAAGCAGTGCTGCAGGATTGGGTATCGACTGGTGTGTTTCACCAAAAATGGCCAGGCAACTGACCAACAACCAAATTACTTTACAGGGAAATTTTGACCCGGCGAAGTTACTGGCACCCATACCCGAAATTAAAAAAT
>CAMPGG010000286.1 GCA_946885335.1 uncultured Chitinophagaceae bacterium | reverse complement strand
CCGCTCAATCTGTAGTAACTCAATTTGTGAAGTAAAAAGAGGATCTTTTTGTCAGACTTTGTTTTTAGCCCTCTATCTTTTAGAATTTGAAGTTGTTCTTCGTAAGTCTTAGCAGTTTTGGTATAAGGAACTTTCGACATAAACAAATAAAAAACTCACCCTGAGCGCCCTGTTCTGACGGGAAGGGGGGTGAGTATGTTAATACAAACATACAAAATTCAATTCCAAAAAACCAAAAAGTATTGTTACAAAGCTGAACACCTTTCAACTTTTCAACCCTGCAACTATTTACTATCTTTAAAATATGATCCTGCGCCTGCTCATATTTTGTCTTCTTCCCATTCAAATCTTTGCGCAGGATATTACCGGCATCTGGACCGGCACACTCACTACCGAAAATGCATTGGTACGTTATGAATTGTCTATCTCTGAAAATAAAAATGGCTTATCGGGTTATTCGCTTTCCATATTCACCTTCGATGGCGTTGAAAATATAGGCGTTAAAGAAATCACCCTGAAGAAAAAAAAGGATTATTATTTTTTGGAAGATCACGACCTGGTGTATGACAATTATACCACCCGCGGTCGCCGCGTAATGCTAACGGGCAAATTGAATATTGATCCATCCGATCCTGGTTTGATTACAGGTAGTTTTAGTACGCGGTCGCTTGATTTCAGGGCACCCAACCAAAACAATTTAAAAGGTGAAATCCGTTTGCAAAAACAAACTGATTTTATGGAATCGGGCTTGCTTGCACAACTGGAAGCATTGAACCTGCAGGAATCGCTCAGCTTTATTTCATCACCCATCAAAAAAATGGAACAGGCACCTGCCGATCCTGCACAAAAAATAAGTTTCCAAAAATCAGCAACACCCAATGAAGTGGCTTCATCACCTGTTGTGGTAAAAGATGTTCCGGCAATAAAAATGGAGGAAAAAGAGGAGGTTGTATCTGCCAATAAAACAAACCCCATACAAACCACAACAACTGTAAATGAAAAACCGGCTACGAATCCTGTTGCAACAAAGACCCAGGATGTTATTGCAAAAAAGGACCCGGTTAAAACAACGGAAGAAGTCATCGCCAAAAATACAGCGCCAATAAAACAAGATCCTGCAAAGAAAGAAGAAGCAGTCATCACCAAAACACTGGAGCCGCTAAAAAAAGAAACAGCATCAACCATTCCATTACCTGCCAATAATTTTCCGGATGCATCAATGGTTGCCAATTCAGCCACAGCATTTTCCAGTCGCGAAACAGAAATTATCCGCAATGTGTTTTTTACCGGCGACAGTCTTGTCATTCGCTTATATGATAATGGTGAAGTGGATGGCGATATCGTCAGCGTTTTATTAAATGGCCAGGTCATTATGCCGCATGTAAAACTGATAGCCAGGGCCATTACCCAAACCATATACATAACACCGGAAATGGGCGATAAACTGGAGCTGGTGATGTATGCTGAAAACCTTGGTAACCTTCCGCCCAATACCGGCTTGTTAACCATACAGGATGGAAGCGATCGCTACTCGGTTAATTTCTCCGGTGATTTTAAAAAAAATTCTGCCATCATACTTACCCGCAGAAGATGAGGCGCTTTTCCCACTCATTAAACTGAAACTGGATTTCTTTCCTGGTAAGTCTTGCCTGGCATTAATAAATTTATTTTTCATTATCCCGGTATTCCATTCATAATATCTTCTCTTCAACATCATTTCTTATGCAATGGCATGAAATTTTTACCAATGATTGGATTCATTTTTAAAAAAATAATTTTTATGGCAGAGCTTGATGTACAACCAAAGAAAAAATCAGTATTACCATGGGTTTTGGTAGGATTGATCGTCCTGGCGATAATCGCATTCTTCTTGTTAAGGAATACAGACCTGGTAGAAGATGTAACGGATGAAACCATTTTCAATGATTCGGTGGAAAGGACAACGACAGATACAGTAAACAGGGGAATGGATACTACAACCCGGATAACTGATACAACTGCATTGCGCTAAGCCTGGAAATCATATTTAAAACTTTAAAAAAATAAAATTATGGCATCAGATAAAAAAACAAGACGCCTGCAGGAACTGCGTGGCAGCGATTTTGAAATTTCAGACGGTCAGCCAGATATCAGGGGATGGGAAGTATTTGATACAGAGGCCCGCAAAATTGGCCGCGTAAAGGAATTGATCTTTGATGTGCGTGACCGCAAAGTGCGTTATATGGCCATTGATGTGGCACATAATAAAGAGCTGCAATTAGAGGACAGGCTGGTACTGGTTCCAATCGGGCTGGCGGTCCTGGATCATCCAAACGATGATGTGATTTTGCAAAATGTTACTCCGTTTCAGTTAAGGGCTTTACCAAGATATGATAATGATCTGCTGGGGCCACAGGTAGAAAGAGATATCAGTATGGTGTTTGGAAGAGAATTTACTTCAACGGGTGCAGGCCTCGGTAATACACAAGGTATGGCAGCTGCCGGAACAGCGGGATTAGCAGGCACATCTGCCGGAAATTATACCGATAATGATGTGGATGCAGATTTTTACCAGCATGAATTTTTTAACGATCAGAATATGTACAGGAACCGCCCGGCACATGGCCGCATAGAGCGAACGGATAATGATGCATTTTTTGGATCGGAGAAAAATGATAACTGGGACAATGACCGGGATAGAAGTCGGCAGGCTGAAAGTTTAGCCGCTTCAAACAGGCGATTGAATGATTTGGATGAAGAAAGGATCCGGAGAGAAGTAAGAGAAAAAGACCGCGAAGCAGCGATGCTGGCGGCATCAGAAAAACGCACACGGGACCTTGATGAAGAAGACCGGTTAAGAAGAGAAAGAGAACTGGATCGCCAATCCGAAAGACTAACAGCATCGGATAACCGAAATACGATCGATGAGGAACGCATCCGCGAAGAAGAAAGAATTCGGGAAGATGAAAGACGCAAGATACGGGAGGAAGAAAGCATGAGAGCCAGCAGGCTTGAAAGGCAACGCAATGAAACGGATGAAGAATACTTGCGCCGGATTAAAAAAGATCTTGAAGACAACAGGCGATAATCAATATATCGAACGCAGGTTTATGTGAAGCAACCGGCTGGCGATTTATGAGTAAGGTATAGACCTGCGTTCACTTTTTTTAAAGCCTTTTGATATAACAATTTTTAAGACTTAGCTTTCTGTTTAATTTTTAATTAGGCATGAAAGCTATTTTTTTGATCCTGCTGACCATTTTATTTACAGGCTGCACTTCAACCCGTACCAGTCATCTCCCTGCAACACACAATAACCAGCAACAATTCTGGAATCAATTAGAAAAGATATGTGGAAAATCGTTTGTTGGCGAAGTAGTGGCTGCACCCGCAAACGACACTACGTTCAAAAATAAAATACTGGTGATGCATGTGCGTAGTTGTACCGAAAATATTATCCGTGTTCCTTTCATGGTTGGGGAAGATCGTTCCCGCACCTGGGTCTTCAGCCGCGAAGGTGAACGGCTTCAATTGAAACACGATCACCGCCACGCCGATGGTACAGAAGACAGCATTACACAATATGGCGGTATGACAACCAACACCGGTTTACCAACCTTTCAGGTATTTCCGGCAGATCAATTTACAGCGCAACTTTTACCGGCAGCGGCAACCAATGTTTGGTGGGTTGAATTGGTTGCAGGAAAATATTTTACGTATAACCTTCGCCGTATGGGAACGGATCGCTGGTTCAGTGTGCGTTTCGATCTGAGCAAAGAAGTTGAAACACCCCCTGCTCCATGGGGTTTTTAATGAATATGAATATTGTTTCTTTTCTGTTTTTTAAATTCATTTCAATTTTTGGGATGTTTAAATAAAGCATTGCTTAAATTAGTGGCTTATGAAATATTTACTCGTTATTCTTTCCATCTTTTTTATTTCCGCTACCGATCCAAACGCCGGATTCAAACGCATATTCAATGGCCGCGACTTAACAGGTTGGACCATTCATGGAACTGAGAAATGGTATGTTGAAAACCGGGAGCTTGTATGTGAAAGCGGTCCCGATAAACAATATGGTTATTTATCAACCAATAAAAAATACAAAAACTTTATTCTGCAATTGCAATTCAAACTGGAAGCCAATGGCAATAGCGGCGTATTTATCCGTTCCGATATTGAAGGCACAAAGATCAGTGGCTGGCAGGTAGAAGTGGCCCCGGCCGATCACCACACCGGTGGTATTTATGAATCATATGGACGCGGATGGATGATTAAACCTTCAGCAGAAAAAGAAAAAGTTTTAAAACCCAATGACTGGAATGATATGCGCATTGAGGTGGTTGGTGATAAAGTAACCACCTTTTTAAATGGCCAGCAGATGGTTCAACTGGAAGATGAAAAAATTGGACAGGCCAATGGTTTTATTGCATTGCAGATCCATGATGGCGGTGGCATTAAGGTCCGTTGGAAAAACATCCGCATCAAAACATTAAAATAATATTCATCACTTAAATTATTTACCCTTCATGAAAGATATCTCCGGATCATCCAGAAGAAAATTTTTAAAAGCGTTTGCCGCATCAACAGCAGCCGTAGCTGTAGGCTCTAATTTACT
>CAMPGG010000285.1 GCA_946885335.1 uncultured Chitinophagaceae bacterium | reverse complement strand
CCCATCCAGGCGGTGATCGTTCCTAAAAGAGCTATCAGGGGCGGATTTTCAAGGAAACCTGCAGACAAATGTTGCCCCTGCTGATAATACAGGTATTCATCGCGTTGCAATTCATACATTTCATGTTGCAATAATACCGGGAGCAGCAGTTTTATGGCAACAAGCAATAAAATAACTGGCCAGTATGGCCTGGCTTTTTGATTTGGAGCAGTTAGCATGGAAAACCTTTATGCAATAAATATATTTATTTTAAAAGGTTCAGCGTGTAAGTAATTCTTTTAATCATTTCTTCTTTCCCGATCAGGGTTGCAATTTCAAAAACCGGCGGCCCGAATTTTCCACCCACCAGCATAATGCGTAAAGGAAGTTGTAATTCGCCTGGTTTAATATTTTTTTCCTGGGCAAGTTGTTTAAAAACATTTTCTATATCTGCAGCATCCATGTTATCAGCACCGGCAACTTTTTGAACAAATTCTTCAAAGAATTCCTTTTTAGCTTCAGACCATTTTGGTTGTACTGATGCGGTATCAATTTCCACCGGGGTAATAAAAAAGAATTTCGTTTGGTCATAAAAGTCAGTTAACAGGGAACATCGCTCTTTGACCAGTTCAATAATCCGGACCAGTTTTTCATCATCCGGAATATGAATTTTATTATTGGTTAAAACATTTTTTACATCTGGCAATAATCGCTGGGCCGTTGATCTTTTGATCCATTCGTGGTTGAACCATTTTGCTTTTTCATAATCGAAATGGGCACCACCTTTATGCACCCGGTCAATATTAAAACTTTCAACCAGTTCATCCAGTGTATAAATCTCTTTATCCGTTCCATCGTTCCAGCCTAACAATGCAAGCAGGTTAATAAATGCTTCCGGTAAAAAACCTTTTTCCCTGAACCCTTCTGTGAGTGTTCCTGTTTCAGGATCTTTCCAATTCATTGCATAAACAGGAAAACCATATTTGGCTCCATCTCGTTTACTCAGTTTTCCTTCGGGTCCTAAAATTAATGGGAAGTGTGCCCATTTTGGCATCTTATCTCTCCAACCCAAATAACGCCATAACAAAATATGAACGGGTGCGCTGGGCAACCATTCTTCGCCGCGAAAAGCATGGGTGATCTTCATCAGGTAATCGTCAACTACAACCGCCAGGTGATAAGTAGGCATACCATCTCCTTTTAATAATACTTTATCATCAGAAATGCCCGCTTCAAAATGTACTTCGCCGCGGATCATATCAGTAAACGTTACGGTTTCATGCTCAGGCATTTTAATGCGAATAACATGGGGCTCATTTTTGTTCAGTAAATCATCTGTTTCTTCTTTGGATAAAACGAGTGAATTACGCATATGCATCCGCGTAGTATGATCGTATTGTGGATTCGGATTTTCCGTTGTTGTTAGTCTTTCCCGCATGGCATCCAGTTCGGCCGGTGTATCAAAAGCATAATATGCATGACCGGATGCTATTAACTGCTCTGCGTACTGGCGATAAATTTCTTTTCTTTCACTCTGGCGATAAGGTCCATGTTCGCCGGGATGTTCAACACTCTCATCAGGTTGCAGTCCGCACCACTTTAAACATTCAAAAATATATTCTTCAGCGCCGGCTACATAACGGTTACGGTCAGTGTCTTCGATCCTTAATATAAATACACCCTGGTTTTGTTTTGCAAAAAGATAATTATATAAAACAGTTCTTACGCCGCCAAGGTGTAGGCCCCCTGTTGGACTGGGAGCAAAACGTACAATTGCATCTTTATTCATAGCGCCAAAATTACAATTTAGAATGATGTGGGTGTTGCCTGTTCCGGAAGTGTACAGTTGATTGGCTGCTTATCTTTGTGTTGATGCGAAAATATTTTATCCGAACACCGGCCTGGCTGCGTAAGATCTATCCTGCCTATACCTGGAAAGTCAATACGGATGAAAAGATATTATACCTCAGTTTTGATGATGGCCCTCATCCTGTTGCCACTCCGTTTGTTTTGGATGAATTAAAGAAAGCCGGTGCAAAAGCCAGTTTTTTTTGCATTGGAAAAAATGTATTAAATCACCCCGAAATATACCGGCGCATTTTGGATGAAGGCCATGCAGTAGGTAATCATACCCAAAATCATTTAAATGGCTGGAAGGTTCCGGATGCAGACTACCTGCAAGACATAACCGAAGCTGCAAAAAATATCGATTCACATTTGTTCAGGCCGCCTTATGGAAGAATCACCCGTTTTCAATCCAGGTATGTAGCAGCTGCAATGGGTGCAGAAAAAGCTTCCATTATTATGTGGGATGTATTAAGCGGGGATTTCGATGAAACGCTTAATGGACAGGAATGCACAGAAAATATTTTATTAAATAGCCGGAATGGTTCCATCATTGTGTTACATGACAGTGAAAAAGCATGGCCACGATTGAATGTTTGTTTGCCTCTTGTCTTGAAATACTTTTCGGAGAAAGGATTCAGGTTCGAAAAATTAACCTGAAATAAAAATAAGTGGATACTTGTAGTAGCGTTAATTAACTGGTTATCAGTAAAAAAATTAGGGCCTGGGTAGAAACCCTGGCCCGTTTTTAATCCGTACCCTATGAAAACTGGTTTAAAGGTATAATATTTTTTTATTAGAGCAAACTTATTTCATAAACTGATCCATTAATAGAAACGGTGGCTTTGTTGTCGCAGCTGCCGTTCCCAAAGTCAAGTACAGCAACCCAGGGCGTATTGATCCGGCTATTCTCTCTAACAGTACTGATGCGCCCTTCAACCACCCAGCGGCAAGAGAATTTCTTAACTAATGGTTGAGTTATTTCATTCTTCCAGGCTACCAATACATCACCTCTTTTTGTTTTACCATTTGACATGCCTGTTACCTGGTAAATATCATCTAAAGGAATAAAAGGTGTTCCCAACCCGGATACCTGCGAAATAGTTTTATTACTGTTCCACTCTATATAATTACCGTTGGGCTTACTTAAACGGCCGTTTTCAACCACTACGTTATACTGGAAAACCGTTGCTGTACTGGTATTGGTAATTTCATGTTTTCCGGAAATGGAAATATCATTCATTTTGTAGTTTTCAAAAACCGTGGTGGCTTTTGCGCCTGGCATCAGCATTCGGTTTGTATACGTAGTTTTCATTTTACCTGAACGGGTAATTCCATCCCTGCCAAGGCAACCAGTTCCAAAATCAAGAATAATTTCTAAAGGGAAGGTTGTATTAGGTGTGCGGTTAATGGTCACCGTGAAACAGGAGGTTACGCGGTTGGTTTCACCAGGTTCGGTTGGAGACATAGAGCCAAAAATGCCAAGACCTGCCATGCCTACTTCGTCATTTGCGCCCATCACATCATCAAAAATGCTGTTGAATACAATATCGGCTTCGGCGCTGGCTTCAGTTGAAAACTGGAGGGCCTGGGTTTCATCTTCAGGACTAAGGTCCTGGGTCTCGCTGTTTTCTTTTGAACAGGAAATAAAAAAAGTGACAGATAAAAAGGCTGCCACCAGGGTGCGGTTAAGTTTTAGGGTAGTTTTCATTTGTTAGTTATTTGTTTTTTAGCCAAATGGAATTCGTCTCTATAATCCGGGTACCGATTATATTTACCAGGACTCATTTCATTTGTGGGTAGTTATTAAGAAAAATAGTAAACTTTAGTCAGATTAGGAAGAACGTTAAAAGTTTAACAGATATTAGCATATTTTACCAGTTTTGAATAAATAATGTCCATGTTGATTGATACTCATTGTCATATCTATTTAGCCGAATTTGACCAGGACAGGGAACAAATGATAGAACGTGCCCGAAATCATGGTGTCGAGGAGTTTTATCTGCCAGCTATTGATTCCTCCACTCACCTGAAAATGCTGGATCTGGAAGATCAAATAAAAGACGGTGTTTGGGCGATGATGGGCCTGCATCCTTGTTCAGTAAATGAAAAAGTGGAAGAGGAGCTGGCTTTGGTTGAAAGCTGGTTTGAAAAGCGAAAATTTATAGCCGTAGGGGAAATAGGGTTAGACTATTACTGGGATACCAGTTTCGCTGAGCAACAAAAAATGGCCATGCGCAGGCAAATCGATCTTGCACTAAAATATGACCGGCCTATTGTGATCCACTCCCGCAACTCCATTGATGATTGCATTGAAATTGTACAGGAAAAGCAAAATGGATCATTAAAAGGCGTATTTCATTGTTTTTCGGGTACGCTGGAGCAGGCTAAAAAAATCATTGATCTTGGGTTTTACCTTGGTATTGGGGGCGTACTTACTTTTAAAAATGCGGGGTTGGATAAAGTGGTCGGGAAATTAACGCTGGATGCCCTGGTTTTAGAAACTGATGCGCCTTACCTGGCACCTGTTCCCTATCGGGGTAAAAGGAATGAACCCGCATTTGTATCCATTGTTGCCGAAAAACTGGCGGTGTTAAAAAACATGCAATTAGAAGAAGTTTCGGCGATCACTTCAGCCAATGCAAAAAAATTGTTTCAGTAAGTTTGTGAATTGTATTTTTGCCGCCCAAATTGGAGACTTGTCCGAGTGGTTGAAGGAGCACGCCTGGAAAGTGTGTATACCTCTAAAGGGTATCGAGGGTTCGAATCCCTCAGTCTCCGC
>CAMPGG010000284.1 GCA_946885335.1 uncultured Chitinophagaceae bacterium | reverse complement strand
CTTGGATCATCCGCCAGTTTTACCAACCAGGTAATGGAAATAATTGTAGAACAGGATGCCATGGTTGAATATTACAAAATTCAAAATGATGCAAGCCATGCCAGCCAGGTAAGTACAACACATATCCGGCAGCTTGGAAAAAGCTTTACACATACGGTGACCATTTCTTTAAATGGTGATATCGTCCGCAATAACCTGAATGTAGTGATGGAGGCGGATCATTGTGAAGCGCATTTGTATGGTTTGTATTTTCAATCAGGTAAAACACATGTTGACAATCATACCGTGGTTGATAATAAAAGACCACATTGTTTAAGCAATCAATTGTATAAAGGCATTTTAAATGATGATGCCACCGGCGTTTTTAATGGTAAAATTTTTGTTCGCCAGGTAGCGCAAAAAACAAATGCATACCAATCAAACAAAAATATTTTGCTTTCCGAAGGTGCAACAGTTAATGCAAAACCACAGTTGGAAATTTTCGCCGACGATGTAAAATGTTCGCATGGATGTACCGTAGGTAAACTGGATGAAGAAGGTTTGTTTTATTTAAGATCAAGAGGTGTGACCGAAAAAATGGCCAGGGCTTTATTGGTGCAGGCTTTTGCAGTTGATGTTCTGGAACACATTAAACCAGCCGCCATTCGTCATTATGTGGATCAAATAATTTCTCAACGTTTAGAGTTTCCGATTCCGGAAGAAGAGGATTTAGTATGAGGAATGCTGTAACCATAGAAAATCACCTGGATGTGATGGCTATCCGCCAACAGTTCCCGGTATTGCACCGTGAAGTGAAAGGAAAGCCATTGGTTTATTTTGATAATGCAGCAACAACCCAAAAACCACAAACTGTTATTGATGTTTTGGTTGATTATTACAATGGGTATAATGCAAACATTCACCGCGGCATTCACACATTGGCAGAAGAAGCAACCGCGGCTTTCGAATTGAGCCGGGATGCAGTACAACAATTTATCAATGCAGCCACAAGAGAAGAAATAATTTTCACCAAAGGCACAACGGAAAGTATTAACCTGGTGGCATACACCTGGGGCAGACAAAACATACAAGCCGGGGATGAGATTATTATTTCAACAATGGAGCATCATTCAAATATAGTTCCATGGCAGATCCTGTGCCAGGAGAAGGGTGCAATCCTGAAAATAATTCCTGTTAATGATCACGGTGAATTATTATTGGATGAATTTGAAAAATTATTAAGCGACAAAACAAAACTGGTTTCTGTCGTTCATGTTTCAAATGCAATGGGAGTTGTAAACCCGGTTAATAAAATTATTGAATCAGCTCATAAAGCCGGCGCTGTGGTGTTGATAGATGGTGCTCAATCAACCGTGCATTTGGATATTGATGTGCAGGAAATGGATTGTGATTTTTTCGCTTTTTCCGCACATAAATTTTATGGTCCTACCGGTATTGGTGGATTGTATGGTAAAAAGCATTTGCTTGAATCCATGCCTCCATTTTTAGGTGGCGGTGAAATGATTAAAGAAGTTTCTTTTGATGGAACCACCTATGCTGATCTGCCATATAAGTTTGAAGCAGGCACTCCGAATATTGCGGATACTATTGCATTAAAAGCAGCCATTGATTTCATTAATCAAACAGGAAAAGAAAATATTCGTCGTCACGAAAATGAATTATTGGCACATGCCACTGCTCAATTATCGGAAATTGAAGGATTAAGAATAATAGGAGATGCTCAGAACAAAATAAGTGTTGTTTCATTTGTGGTGGATAAACTGCATCCGCAGGACCTTGGCATATTGTTAGATAATGCCGGCATTGCCGTGAGAACAGGCCATCATTGTACGCAACCGCTGATGAAACGTTTTGGGATACCGGGCACTGTTAGAGCTTCTTTTGCAGTGTATAATACGAAGGAAGAAATTGACGTGATGGTTACCCGGTTAAGAAAGGCTATAAAAATGTTGTTATAATTAATGAATGAATCAAGAACAATAGAGGCGACTGAAAACGAAATAGTGGAAGAATTTTCATTATTCGATTCCTGGGATGATAAGTATGAATACATCATTGATCTTGGGAAAAGGTTACCATCATTGGATGATCAATATAAAAAAGATGAGAACAGGGTTCGGGGATGCCAGTCCACTGTTTGGTTGACGGCTGATTATGAAAACGGGAAGATCTTTTATAAAGCAGACAGTGATGCGGTGATCGTAAAAGGTTTGATCAGCATGTTGATCCGTGTTTTATCGGGACAGGAACCGGATAAAATAATTAACGCAAACCTGGATTTTATTAAAGAGATCGGAATGATGTCGCATCTTGCTCAAACCCGTGCCAATGGATTACTGGCCATGGTGAAACAAATGAAAAATTATGCTTTGGCATATAAATTAAAGAACGCAAACTGATTGTAGTTATGGATACAGAAGCACTGAAAGAAAAAGTAATAGCTGTATTACAAACCATTTACGACCCGGAGATCCCGGTCAGTATTTATGAACTGGGATTGATTTACGAGGTTTCCATTCTGCCTATCAATAATGTGCAGGTAGTAATGACTTTAACAGCGCCAAGTTGCCCGGCAGCACAATCTTTACCCGTTGAAGTAGATCAGAAAGTAAGAGAAATTGAAGGTGTAAATGATGTACATGTAGCCGTTACATGGAATCCACCATGGAATAAAAGCATGATGTCCGAAGCGGCACAGCTGGAACTGGGTTTTCTTTAAAAAGAAATAAATAATTACAAAAAATGAAAATTACCGCGCAGGAAGAATATGGCTTAAGAATTTTGATACGTATTGCAGGTTGCAAAGATGTAACGGGCATGAGTATCCCACAATTAAGCGAAGCGGAGGGTTTGAGCAGCCATTATATTGCCAAACTTACACGCATCCTGCGAATGGCGGAATTGATCAATAGTACACCCGGTTACAAAGGCGGCTATATTTTGGCCAAGCCTGCCAAAGAAATTATTATCAATGATGTATTGAAAGCCCTGGGTGGTGTGATTTTCAACAATGAATTTTGTGGATTGCATAAGGGGGCCGTTAAGTTTTGTACAAACTCTGTGGATTGTTCCGCCCGTTCACTTTGGCAAATGATTCAGTATACCATGGACCAGTTGCTTGAAAAAGTTACACTTCATGATTTGGTTAATTCTGAAAAAGGTTCTACAGAAATTTTGCATCATATCATTGAAAATAACAGGTCTCTCTCCACGCAAAATATTCCCGGCTGATTTCCTTTATACTTCATGACAATAGTCAGTTTTTAATGTGACATCTATCACGCAGTTAAGATAGCGAAGGAATGATCTTTGGCGAAAATAGAAAACTATGTCACAAGAACATTTTTATGATGTATCACTAACCTGGAACACGGACCGAAAAGGAACCATGCGTTCCGATGTATTAAACTCCTCAATCGAAGTAGCTACACCTCCTGAATTTCCAAAGGGAATGCAGGGCATCTGGTCGCCGGAACATTTATTTGTTGCAGCAATCAACAGTTGCCTGATGACAACTTTCCTGGCCATTGCAGAAAATTCAAGATTGGTTTATAATAATTTTGAATCAAAAGCAATTGGGAAACTGGAATTGGTAGATGGAAAGTATTTAATGAGTGAAGTGGTGCTGAAACCTGTGGTTATTCTTTCCAATGAAGATGACCGGGAAAAAGCATTGAAGGTTTTGCATAAATCTGAAGCTGCCTGTTTAATTTCTAATTCGGTTAAATCTAAAATTATCCTGGAACCAGAAGTGAAAGTTGAAGCCTATGCATAAAAAATTGAATGGAAAATAGGTAGTACTTGTATAATATTAATGTCACAAGAATTAGTTTAATTATATTCATATTATCTATTTATCAATAAAAAATTTTTATGCTAAAAGAAATTTTTGACCTGGTTCGGGGTACCGCTACAGAAACAGTTTTAAATAAAACACAGTTGCCATCGGATCAGAATGAAGCTGTTGTTGCGGAAGCAACCAATACAGTTGCATCAGGGCTGCGCAATATGGTAGCCGGCGGTGGCGTACAAAATATTCTTGATCTGTTTGGTAGCAAAGGTGGAGATAAAAAAAGCCTGTTAAGTAACCCACTTGTATTGATGATGATCGGTCATTTTGCAGGAAAGTTGATCAGCAAATACAAGATGAATAATAACCAGGCAAATAATATTGCCGGTGATTTGATCCCTGGTGTTCTCGGTAATTTAATTAACAAAACCAATGATCCGAATGATTCACGATTTTCGATCGATGAAATATTAGCTTCAATTACTGGCGGGCAAAGCAAACAAATTGTTGAAGAGCAAGGTGGCCAGGGAGGGGGATTGATGGATATTTTAGGACAGTTAAGTGGAGGTAACCAGGGTGGCGGTGGTGGATTAATGGATATTATTGGTCGAATGGCGACGGGGGCGCAACAACAACAGGAAAGAAATGGTGGCGGAGGATTACTGGACCTGATCAAAGGATTTACAAAATAGCGTGTACAAAATATTATTATTCAAAGACCCTTTTCCAGGGGTCTTTTTTTATTTAAATGATATATTAATTCATAAAAAAATAAAACCCTTCCTTATTCTGATTAAATTAGCCGATTAAGAATGGATGATATGTATGAAC
>CAMPGG010000283.1 GCA_946885335.1 uncultured Chitinophagaceae bacterium | reverse complement strand
TTTCAATCCCGGGTATTTCATATTAAATTTTTGAAGCGTCTCATGAAGGATGGATGCCACCAGGTATTCCTTATACCAATTTTGATCCGCCGGAATGATGTTCCATGGAATTTCATTACAATTATTAAAAGCATCTTCATAGGCACTCATATACTTATCCCAAACCTTGGCTTCTTCAAAATCCTGTTCATTGTATTTCCATTGTTTGGCCGGATTGCTGATTCTTTCGCTTAATCTTTCCTGTTGTTCTTCCGGAGAAACGTGCAGGTAAAATTTAAGTATGGTTGTATTGTTATGTTCATTTAGTAAGCGTTCAAAATCATTGATGGCTCTCATTCGTTTTTTTGCAGTTACATCATCACACCAACCCTTAACACGGGTAATGAGTATATCTTCATAATGAGAACGGTTAAATATCTGGATCATTCCTTTAGGTGGTGAATATTTATGTACACGCCATAAAAAATCATGTGAAAGTTCCTCCTCGGTCGGCGCCTTAAATGATCTGACCCGTACACCCTGTGGATTCATATTTCCAAAAACATCCCTTATCAAACCATCTTTTCCTCCTGCATCCATTGCCTGCAGTACAACCAAAATTGCATGTTTGCTTTCAGCAAATAATAAGTTTTGCAGGTCATCGAGTTCTTCCAAAAGTGTAATGGTTTTTTTCTTGGTCGCTTCTTTTCCAAAATCTTTTGGCGCTCTTGTTGAAATTTCTGATAACTTAATTTTTGCCATTCTTTTTTTATGAAAGCTACTTTATTGAGATCAAAAATTCAAATGGCAGATCACAATTATTCCCTGACCTTTGCCTTCTTTTTTTATAAATGAACCGAAGCGCTTTAATCAATTGGTCGATTTTTATTTTCCTTGCAATGATATGGGGTAGTTCTTTCATTTTAATGAAGATCAGCAAGGATGAATTATCTGCTGTTCAAATAGCGGCAGTAAGAATATTTTCAGCCGGCCTGGTATTTTTGCCTTTTTCGCTTATTCATATCCGAAAGCTCCAACGCAATAAAATAATACCGGTCATTTTAACGGGTATGGCAGGCAACCTGGTACCTGCATTTTTCTTTGCCGAAGCCATTGCCAATGATATTGACAGTGCACTGGCGGCCATACTTAATTCCTTAACGCCTTTATGTGTAGTAATCATTGGACTCCTTTTCTTCAAAATGAAAATTCAACCAATCAAGATCTTTGGAATTCTTATTGGCTTATTAGGATTGGTATTACTAACAATATCTCAAAAGAATTTACAGTTTGAAAATATGGGATACGCAGCCTTAGTGCTGGTTGCCACACTTTCTTACGGACTCAATGTAAATATGGTGAGCCATTATTTAAAGGATGTTAATCCATTACATGCAGCTACTGTTTCGCTGGCTTTTATGTGCATCCCTACAGGATTGATATTAGTTTACCAGGATTTTTTTCATACTACCCTGCTTAATCCTGTAGCATTTTGGCCAATTATGGCATCAGTGTTATTAGGCGTTTTAGGAAGTGCCGTTGCAACTGCATTTTTTTATTTATTGGTAATGAGAGCCGGAGGTTTATTTGCATCAACCATTACATATGGAATACCATTTATTGCCATGGGCTGGGGAATACTATTTAAAGAGGAAGTTACCTGGGTGCAGGTAATTTGCCTGGGAATCATTCTTGGCGGTGTCTATCTCACCAACAAAAAATAAATGCAGCCAGGTGCTGCATTTTTAAAATCTTAAAGCTGTTTTCTTTTAAACAACCATAATTTCTTTTTCTTTCAAGGCCAGGTGTTTCTCTATCTGGCTTATATATTTATCTGTTAGTGCCTGGATATCCGCCTCGGAATCTTTTGCAATATCTTCACTCAAACCATTCTTCTGTAATTTTTTTACCTGTTCAATCGCATCCCGGCGAATATTGCGAATGGTAATCCGGCTATGCTCCGCTTCACCATGGCATTTTTTTACCAGCTCTTTCCTGCGCTCCTCGGTTAAGGGTGGCAAAAACATCCTGATCATGATACCATCATTCTGAGGATTAATGCCCATATTGGATGCGATGATGGCACGTTCAATTGGCTGCAGCATATTTTTTTCCCATGGCTGAATGGTTAATGTCCGTGCATCCAGCACATTTACATTTGCAACCTGGCTTAATGGGGTTGGAGAGCCGTAGTAATCAACTGAAATCCCTTCAAGCATTTGCGGATTGGCTTTGCCGGCTCTTATTTTCTGTAACTCAGCCTCCATATGCTGGATGGCTTTATTCATTGCATCTTCCGCGTTGGAATTTATTTGTGCTAATTCTTCTGACATATTAGGCTCTTTTTTTCAGGTTCAAAACTAACAAAACAGGCTGAATGAAAAAAAATCATCCATTAATTACAAACTAAAATTATAGAAGTAAAGAAAGATCAGTCTTCATCACCAACTGCAACAGCTTCCTGCTTCAAGGCAATCACTTTTGATGTAGGTTTGATTTCTTCCCTGTTAATAGACTTGGTAAGATTTATTGTAGGCAGAATAACCTTGGACCGGGTTCTGTGGAAATACATGAAACCAAGTGATGTAAATGCAATGGCTAACATGATCATCATAATGTAGTTTGGACCAAGATGACGTCCAAAATAGGCCATCGCTATAAATAAAATATTTATAACAGTACAACAAAGCGTTACACTTGAATGGCTTAAGCCTTTATCCAATAACAAATGATGGAAATGATTTCTATCTGGTGAAAAAGGTGAACGGCCTCCAAAAATGCGAATACCAAACACTCTTAAAGTGTCCAATAATGGAACAAAAAGTATGGCGAAACCAATAGCAACAGCAGATGCAATTGGAAAAGCCACCGTTGATAATGAGGCAAGATTAATAAATTTTATAACCAGGATGGCATTGAACATGCCAACCATCAGGGAACCAGAATCTCCCATAAATATTTTAGCGGGATTATTATTAAATATGAGAAAAGCTATCAGGCTACCGGCCATGGCAAAACTTAAAAGAGTGTAAGCCTGCATATCGATCATGAAAAAATAAACCCCAAAGATCACCATCGTTAATAATCCAAGTGTGCCTGCTAATCCATCAATACCATCGATCAGGTTAAAGGAGTTTGTAATTACAATGATGGTTAAATAGGTTAATGCAAGGCTAAAGGCTTCAGGAATTTCATAAAGACCCAGTAAGCCATGCATGCTTTCAATACGGATGCCACCTAAATGTATAAGAATAGAAGCAGCAATGGCCTGGCCAATAAATTTTTTTGTGGCAGATAAAATCAACACATCATCCTTTAAACCAAGAAAAAATATAACAAATGCCGCCGCGAAAAAATATTGAAACTCAGGATTTTGAACAATAGGGATAGATAAAAGACTTGCCAAAAGGAAACCACCAAAAATGCCTACACCACCTAAAGATGGAATAGGTTGCGTGTGTACTTTACGTTCATCGGGGATATCGTAAAGCTTTTTAATCTTTGCAATTTTGATAATAACCGGTATAGCCAGAAAAGTAATTATAAAAGAAACAGATCCAGTCAAAAAAATATCTAACATCCCTATTATGGTTTTGGCGTACAAAAATAGTCTTTAGCCTCTAAGTTTTTGCATCTGATCACAATAAATTCATGTATACAATTCAATATATAATACATGAAGTGTTGATTATGAATTTCTTGAGATATCAGATTTTTAATTGCAATAGTGTATAAAAGATTGCATTTTTGCACACTTAATGGCAAATTGGAATGATCTGCCGCTTACAAGTTTAATCTTTAATAAAAAACATATGCCACCATTAAATGAAATAGCTTCTCAAATTCGCAGGGATATCTTAAGAATGGTTCATGGAGCAAACAGTGGCCACCCCGGTGGTTCATTAGGATGTACAGATTTTTTTACTGCTTTGTATTTCAAAATAATGGAACATAATCCGTCCTTTTCAATGGATGGCATAAATGAAGATTTGTTTTTCCTTTCAAATGGTCATATTTCACCGGTATTTTATTCAGCACTTGCCCGTTCAGGTTATTTTGATGTGAGTGAATTGGCCAGTTTTAGAAAAATTAATTCCCGCTTACAAGGCCACCCAACTACACATGAAGATTTACCCGGCATCAGGGTAGCCTCCGGATCTTTGGGCCAGGGCATGAGTGTAGCCATAGGCGCGGCTTTAGCAAAAAAATTGAATAATGACAGTCACCTGGTTTATTCTTTACACGGAGATGGAGAATTACAAGAGGGTCAAAATTGGGAAGCCATGTTGTTTGCTGCCCATCATAAAGTGGATAATCTTATTTCAACCGTTGACTGGAATAATCAGCAAATTGACGGAACCACAACCAAAGTGATGAATTTGGGTGATATCGGTCAGAAATTTGAAGCTTTTGGGTGGACGGTTTTAAAAATGGATGGCAACAATATTGATGAAGTGGTTTCAAAACTGGAAGAAGCAAAATCATTAACCGGCAAAGGAAAACCGATTGCTATTATGATGCAGACCATCATGAGTAAAGGGGTTGACTTTATGGAAAATGATCATGGCTGGCATGGTGTTGCACCTAATGATGAACAACTTGAAAAAGCTTTGGCCCAATTACCCGAGACAATGGGAGACTATT
>CAMPGG010000282.1 GCA_946885335.1 uncultured Chitinophagaceae bacterium | reverse complement strand
GGCCGGCAAATTGAACAAACAGGTTATCTTAATTTTTACGATTCGCAACTCACCGTTATACCTGAAGGCAATGAACCTGAATTTATGGGTTGGCTTGCACCGGGATTAAAAAAATTCAGTGCATCAAGAACATTTTTCTCCTGGATCACGCCAGCAAAAAAATACTTTATCGATACCAATTTGCATGGTGAAGAACGGCCTTTTGTTGTAACCGGTGAATATGAAAAAGTTTTTCCCATGGATATTTACCCGGTTCAACTTTTAAAAGCAATCATGATAGAAGATATTGAGTTAATGGAAAACCTGGGTATTTATGAAGTGGTTGAAGAGGATTTTGCATTGTGTGAATTTATCTGCACTTCAAAAATTCCTTCACAAAGTATTATACGCCACGGTCTTGACCTGGTTCGAAAAGAATTCAGTTAACCATAACTGGTATACGTGCCTGTTTTATCGAAGTTGTTTTATTATGATACCAGCATTGGTATTTCATGGCATCCCGGTTGCGACGCAATCACTTCATCTTTTAATTAAATAGCATCTTTTTTATTCCGCATTTTTTATTCTATATAATTCGTTAATTTTAAAAACACGGTTTTCTTTCACAGCATGGTTATTTTTTTTCACGGCAAGGCATACTAAACTAACAACAGGCATTCATCTGACATTAATCACATTAAATGTTTTCAGTGAAGCCAATCAGGAAAATATTAAACAAAGTAAAACCCAACTTTGAAAAAGGTGGTAAGCTGGAAAAATTTTATCCGGCCTTCAACGCTTTCGAAACTTTTCTGTTTGTTCCCGAACATACTGCACCGGCCCAGGGAGCTCATATACGCGATGCTATCGATCTCAAAAGAACCATGATCCTGGTTGTAATTTCCCTGGTTCCATGCCTGTTGTTTGGCATCTGGAATACTGGTTACCAGCATTACCTTGCATTAGGAATAACTGATGCATCATTTTTACAACAATTTGGGTTTGGTGCCATTAAAGTATTGCCCGTCGTCATTGTATCTTATGTTACGGGTCTCACGGTTGAATTCATTTTTGCCATCATCAGGAAGCATACTATCAATGAAGGTTTCCTGGTTACCGGTATGCTGATACCACTTGTTATGCCGGTTGATGTGCCGTTATGGATGGTCAGTGTATCAACCATTTTTGCAGTCATTATTGGTAAAGAAGTTTTTGGCGGAACTGGCATGAATATCCTGAACCCTGCATTAACAGCAAGGGCATTCCTGTTTTTCGCCTATCCAACCAAAATGTCGGGAAACGAAGTTTGGATCAATACCAGCGTTAAAGAAGGACAACAAGTAGTGGACGGATTTAGCGGCGCTACACCATTGGGAAATGCAGCTGCAGATATAAAAGAAAATATTCCTGGCATTTGGGAATCGTTCATTGGATTTATTCCCGGTTCCATTGGTGAAACTTCAACGCTGGCTTGTTTAATAGGAGCTGCCATATTATTATTTACAGGCATCGGAAGCTGGCGTATCATGTTATCGGTTTTTATTGGCGGATACCTGATGGCAGTAGTCCTAAACATGTTTGGCTATAACACTTTGATGCAACTTGCGCCGGTACATCATTTGGTGTTGGGCGGTTTTGCTTTCGGGGCCATTTTTATGGCAACTGATCCTGTAACAGCTGCACATACTAACACCGGTAAATTCATTTATGGTTTTTTAATCGGCCTGTTTGCTATTTTGATAAGAGTATTCAACCCGGCATATCCTGAAGGAATGATGCTGGCTATTTTATTTATGAATGTAATGGCGCCATTGATCGACCATTACGTGGTACAGGCTAATATTAACCGCAGGCTTAAAAGAGTAAGAATACATGATCAATAAAAACAGCAATCAATTCACAATGATTTTCGCCTCCGTTATGGTGGTGGTGGTGGCTGTTTTATTAGCTTCCGCAGCCATTCAATTGGGTCCTTTGCAACAACAAAATGCAAGAATTGAAAAAATGCAAAATATACTGAGCAGCATCGGGATTGAAAGTGATGTTAAGGATGCAGAAAAATTATTTAACCAATATATTCAAGATCAAATTGTTTTAAATAAACAGGGCAAGCAGGTAAAAAATGATGTAAAAGCTTTTGACATTGATTTAAAAAAAGAGCAGGATAAATTAAAAACCGGTCGTGCCAATGAACAGTTATTTCCTTTATTCATTTTTAATAAAGAAGATAAACGTTATTACGTTATCCCGGTAAGAGGTAAAGGATTGTGGGGACCTATTTGGGGTTACCTGTCACTGGAAGGTGATATGAACACCGTGTATGGCGCCAGTTTCGGTCATAAAAGTGAAACGCCCGGTTTAGGTGCTGAAATAGTAACAGCAGAATTCCAGGAACAGTTTAATGGCAAAACAATATTTGATCAATCTGGCAATTTTACATCTGTACGTGTCATAAAAGGGGGAGCTGCCCCGGATGATAATCATGGCGTTGATGCCATATCAGGAGGCACAGTTACAAGCAATGGTGTTTCAGAAATGCTTAGCAGAACGCTTGAAAACTACATTCCATTTTTTAAATCAAATAATATTTCAGGTGTAGATACTGCCGTAGTATCTGGTAAAGAATAAATTAAAGCGACAAAGATTAGTGGGAATAACAGGGTAAAATAAAAAGGGAAAATCAGTGATTGAATATTTCCCGGATCATTTAAAATTCTTTGTATGAGTACCGAAACAGTAAAAGAACCTGTAAAAATTAAAGTAGCAGGTGAAGGATTGTTTTCTACCAAAAATAAAAAACTGGTCACCGATCCTTTGAATGACAGTAACCCGATTACTGTGCAGGTGTTAGGAATTTGTTCTGCATTGGCCGTTACTACTAAAATGGAACCTTCCATAGTAATGGCATTGGCTGTAGTTGTAGTATGCGCATTTTCAAACCTGGTAATTTCATTGATAAGAAACATCATCCCCAACCGGATCAGGATCATTGTACAATTAACCATAGTTGCAGCTTTGGTTATCCTGGTTGACCAATTTTTAAAAGCTTATGTGTATGATGTAAGCAAACAACTTTCGGTTTTTGTAGGATTGATTATCACCAACTGTATCATCATGGGCAGGCTCGAAGCATTTGCCATGGGCAATAAACCATGGCCTGCGTTTCTCGATGGCATAGGTAATGGAATTGGTTATGGACTAATACTCGTATTGGTTTCTGCAGTAAGAGAATTATTTGGTGCCGGAGAATTGATGGGATACCGCATTGTTCCGGATTCATTTTACAAAATGGGATATTTTAATAATGGACTGGCCATTTTACCTCCAATGGCTTTGATCGTAGTAGGTATCATCATTTGGATACAGCGCAGTAAAAATCCAAAATTGGTTGAGAGCAAATAATTAAAACATTATTCCATGGAACATGTAAACATATTTGTAAAAGCAGTTTTTATTGAGAACATGATCTTCGCTTATTTTTTAGGCATGTGTTCTTATCTCGCCATTTCTAAAACGGTTAAAAGCGCTGTTGGTCTAGGCATGGCTGTCATTTTTGTTTTAGGAATTTCGGTTCCGGTCTGTTACTTACTGGAAAATTATATTTTAAAAGCTGGTGCCATGGCATGGATATCACCCAGCCTGGCAACGGTGGATTTAAGTTTTTTAAGTTTCATCATGTTCATTGCAACCATTGCATCTATTGTGCAATTGGTTGAAATGGTGATTGAAAAATATGTCCCTGCATTATATGCATCACTGGGCATTTTTTTGCCGCTTATTGCGGTTAACTGTTCCATTTTAGGAGGAGCATTATTTATGCAGGAAAGAGAATATGCCACATTAGGACAAGCTTCTGTATTTGGTTTTGGTTCAGGTGTTGGATGGTTTTTAGCTATTGTAGCTATTGCAGCCATCAGGGAAAAGATCCGTTATTCAAATGTACCGGCACCACTGCGTGGATTGGGAATCACGTTTATTATTACAGGATTAATGGGAATTGCTTTTATGAGTTTTATGGGTATCACAATTTAACCGGGTAAAAAAAATCCCCAAGCTATTATGATCATTTTATCAATAGAAATAACAACCATTATTGCAAGCATCATTGTTTTCCTTGCATTTAATTTGCTGGTGGTTAATTTGATCCTGGTTGCCAAAGCAAAACTGGCTCCCTCCGGTTTGGTTAAAATAAATATTAATGGAAAAGAAGAAATAGAAACAGAAGCCGGATCAACGCTACTTACAACATTATCCAATCAAAAAATATTTTTGCCTTCAGCCTGTGGCGGTGGCGGTACCTGTGCCATGTGCAAATGCCAGGTATTTAGTGGAGGCGGTGAAATACTAACAACAGAAAAACCATATTTCACAAGAAAACAACAACAAAATAATTGGCGTTTGGGATGCCAGGTTAAGGTTAAACAGGATATGGAGATCGCCATTCCGGAAGAAATTTTTGGCATAAAAAAATGGGAATGCGAAGTTGTTTCGAATGATAATGTTGCAACTTATATTAAGGAGCTGGTTGTGAAATTACCTGAAGGAGAGTTCCTGGAATTTGAATCGGGATCATACATTCAATTGGATACACCATCCTGTAAAATTGATTTTAAAAATGATCTTTATAACATTGATAAACGCTTTCATGATGATTATGATAAATTCAA
>CAMPGG010000281.1 GCA_946885335.1 uncultured Chitinophagaceae bacterium | reverse complement strand
TCGTTACACCGCTTTCTCCGACAGATTGGGAAATTATTTTTGACGGTAAAACTGTTTCACTTAGCCCGTCCATCGGTAACTGGAGTTTTGAATGCAAATCACATTATTGGATAACTAAAAACAGAATTTGGTTAGCTCGGCAATGGTCAGCAGACGAAATAGTATTTAATCGTCAAGGCGATAAAGTAAAAAAGAAAAAATATTTTAAAATAAGAAAGAAAAAGTGAGCAAATAAGAAGTATGATCTACGCCTTTCGAGTAAAGATTACACACGGTGGAAGTAGTTGATGATAGAAAAATTGAATGAAAATTTTTCATTTTAAAACACCGCCGCAATCAACTCCCACACACCCCAGATAATTAATCCAATGATCACCAACACTAAAAGCAAAACTGGTACAACTACTTTCCAGGCACCACCGCGATGGCGGCCTTCTACATAATGTTCTTCCATCAGTTTGATGTTGCGGATGTTGGCTTTAAAGAACACATCGAATATATCACCCAATAAAGGAATGGATCCAAAAATGGCATCGATTAAAATATTCAATACCATGCGGGCCAGTACAAATCCGCTGGCGCCATTCTGTGCCAGGATCATCACCATATAACCGGATACCGCAAAAGTGGAGAGGTCGCCGGCACCGGGAATTAATCCCAGTAATCCATCCAGGCCAAAGCGGAAATTGGTGCCGGGGATCTTGAACTGGGCATCCATCAGCTTCGCCAGGCTACGTAACCGGGCAATCGATTTCAGATCTGTTTTAGGTTTTACTTCCATGTTATGTTCATGAATTAAAATTATGCCAGCAGGAAAAACAAGTGGATATAAGCCAAAAGATCCATTTTATCTTGTTATCCTTGATCCTGTTCAATATTTATCTTTTTTGTTCATAGGAATGTTTCAAACAGTAGATTTGTGCATCAAAAAAAATTGCAGGGTTCATCCTGCCGGTCGAAAGATCAGTCACATGAGAAAATGAAATAACCTGCAGTATCCCTGCAGGTTATTTTTTTATAAGGTATCACCATCAAATCATCAATCTCTATAACCTGCCATATAATTCCCGCAGCTTTTCCCTGGTCATGATCTTTTCCCAGTCCTTGCCCAGCGCATTTTCCCACAATGGTTTCATGCCCATACTTACATCGATCATTTTATCAAATTCATATTCGCTTAATCCGCTGCAGATACCGGTGGGTATTTCAATATTATTTTTTTCCACCATCATCTTAAATTCGGCTACGCCTTCAGGATAGTATTCTTCAATATGATTCATCACGATGCAATTCCCAATACCATGTTTGGTTCCCAGTAAATAACTCAATCCATAACTAACGGCATGGGCCACCCCAACCTGCGAATAGGCGATGCTCATGCCACCGGCATAAGAGGCCATCATCAGCTGGTCATCGCTTTCCTCATCCCAACCATCCTTTTCAACAAAAACCTTACGGCAAAGCTCCAGCGCTTTTTCACCATAACTTTTACTGAACTCGTTGATGAATGTTCCCTGCAAACTTTCAATGCAATGGATATAGCAGTCCATACCAGTATAAAAACGCTGGTTCACCGGTGCATTGGCCGTCAGTTCAGGATCCAGGACGATCTGGTTAAAAGGCGTGTAATCCGAGTTCATTCCCAGCTTACGTGTGGGCCCGGTCAGTACGGTGGTGCGGCTGACCTCTGCACCTGTTCCACTTAAAGTCGGTATGCCCACTTTATAAACGCCGGGATATTTTACCAGGTCCCAGCCCTGGTAATCGGCCGAAGAGCCGGGATTATTCATCATCAGGCTGACCGCTTTGGCAAGATCTAAAGTTGAACCGCCACCAATCCCGATGATGCCGCTGACCAGTTCATATTTTTCTTTTAACTGGTTGGCTAAATAATCAACATATTTTGTTTTGGGTTCGTGTGTTACATCAACAAAAATAATTTCATCATTGCCAATTCTTGGAATGCGGCTCACCATCGGGTGATCCTGCCCGTTAGTTGACTCAAAAAAATGATCAACCAAAAAAATCATGGGTCCGCCATTTTTACGGTGCGGTTCAATGATCTCTTCCAGCTGGTTAAAACTTCCCCGTCCATAGATCACGTAATCAACCATCTTAAAATTTCTATGTTTCATAATGTCCTTTTATTAATATCCTTAAATCTATAATTGGTTTTGATTTTCTTTTTTGGCTCTCTCCAGGTCTTCGGGTGTATCGATCTCCACACCCATAAAACCGGTCAGCACCATTCTTAATGGCACGCCATTTTCCAGGTAACGCAGGCATTCTATTTTTTCCGCATCTTCCAATGGCGTAACGGGCCAGGATGTAAATTCCAGCAAAGCCGTTTTTCTAAATGCATACACGCCGATATGTTCATAATAGGGAATGCTTATTTGTTTGTTGCGTGGATAAGGGATCACACTCCGGCTAAAAAACAATGAATTGAAATTGATGTCCACCGCCACCTTTACATAATTGGGATCGCTGATCAGTTCGGGATCGGTTAGCGGTTGCATCAAAGAGGCCACCTGCACCGAAGCATCATTAAATTCCCGGAGCAATTTTTCCAATGGATCTTTTGTTACAAATGGGGTATCGCCCTGCACATTCACAATGATGGAAACATCCATCGATGCTGCCGCTTCCGCAATGCGGTCCGTCCCGCTTTCATGTTCGTGAACACTCATTACGGCTTTGCCACCATTGCCGGTAATTTCCTTAAAAATGATCTCGCTGTCTGTTACTACGATCACTTCATCAAACAAACCGGTAGCCAATGTATTATCATAAGTATGCCTGATAATGGTTTTACCCGCCAGCTCCTGCATCAGTTTGCCGGGAAACCGGGTTGCGGCATACCGGGCGGGGATCATAGCAATTACTTTTTCCTTCATCTGTTTTATTTATAACCTTGTTGCCAATACTTTTAAAGGCTGTTTGTAAAAAGGAATGATTCCTTTTTTAATGTTGGCAAAGATAAATGGAATAAGGAGTCTTTGGTTGGATGATGCATGCAGTAAAATCAGGCATCCAGCTTTTGAAAAGGTTTCTTCATCAGGTTGATGAAGTCTTCATCCTTTTCATTGGGATAATAACGATCAAGGCCATAGCGGATGGAAGTGGGATCCAGTTTTTTAAAGGTTCCAAAGAGCCGGTCCCAAATGGAAAATATGACACCGTAATTACTATCTGTATAAGGTTGTTTCCAATGATGATGCACTTTATGCATATTGGGAGATACCAGGATATAACTCATGCCATTATCCAGCCATTTGGGTAAACTGATATTGGCATGTGTAAAAGCTGCGGCCAGGATCAGCACGGTCTGGTAAATCATCACCACATAAATTGGCGCCCCGCTTATAAATATGGCCATAAAGAAAAACACACCTCTTAATACACTTTCCACCGGGTGATGACGAAGACCGGTTGTTGCATCCACGTTGTTATCGGCATGATGCACCACGTGAAATCGCCAGAGAAAACCCAGTTTGTGTTCAACGATATGAACCAGCCATCCGCCAAAAAAATCAAGCACCAAAAATGAAACAAGGATGGTTCCTAAAATGCCCGCATTAAACCAGTAAACCAATCCAAATCCCTGCTGCCGGCACCAGTCGCTCAACATTACGATAAAGATGGCGAGGGCAGTATGGATCAGCAGGTGCATGAGTGTAAAACCCAAATTGGTGAGGGCATGTTTAAACTTGGTCTTTTTATAATTCAGGGTTAGAAGCGGGATAGCGCCTTCAATGATCCAGAAAAACAACAATCCACCAACCAAAAAGGCCATTCTTTCAATCGGCCTGTTTTCAAGGTCAGAGAAGTAATCGATGAATTGCTGTAAAAATCCGGTTTGCATATGGAAGATTGTAAACGTAAAAGTTACGAACTAAATGATGGGAGACCAACATTTTTAAGTTTTCTATAACCGGGATCAATGCTTAAAGTTGATGGGCTTATGGGTGTACAGAAGGGTTAATGGCTGGCTTTTTCTTAACTTGCCTGATCAAAATACAAGCCATTTCAAACCAGGAACATAACACGGAAATCAAAAAGAGGTTTGTACCTCTTAAAAGCTTCAATAATTATATTGAAGCCAATATTGTATTGAAAATGCTGCAGGATGCGGGCATCAATTGTCACTTGCAGGATGAACATTTAAATACGATCGTGCATTTACCTTCGGGTATGCAGCTGATGGTTTTTCACAGCCAGGCAGAAAGGGCCAAAGAAATTCTGCATGCTGTTGAAGAAGATTTTCTCCGCTCTGTTCCCTGTTCAAAATGTGGGAATTATGCTCTCGAAGTAAAAATGGTTGAAGTGGATGTTCAGCCCCAATTGGGAAGTATTCTTTCTCTTTTTTCACGCTGGTTCTCTGATGAAGGCACCATGGTTAAAATGAAACATTATGCATGTGCAGAATGTGGTGCGGTTTATGAAGATATTCCGGTAAAGGCGGATTGAATACAAAACCACAAAGGCCACAAAGTTTTTACACAAAGTTCTCAGAGAGAATGTATGAAGTTCATGACTTCGTATTTTTTGTGTTTCACTTTCCCGGATTTAGAAATTTTCAATTAGTATCGCAAAGAGCGCAAAGTTTTTCGCAAAGATCGAAGATGATTCTGTAATCCTTGCAGCCA